>CAYJHN010000168.1:0-4523 GCA_964369985.1 uncultured Desulfovibrionaceae bacterium
CCTGAAACGCCAACACCTTTTGAGCCAAGCTCTCTTTGATAATCTTCATCAAATTCCATAATAAAATCATCAGCTTGTGCTATCTTTGCAGCTAATTGAACATGTGCAGGAGTATAGTTTACATCACCAAATGTGATATTTTCATAAATACTTGTATTAAATAAATCACTCTTTTGTAAAACATAGCTAATAGAATTGCGTATATCTTTAATTTTAAAGTTTTGCATTTCTTTGCCATTAATAAAAACTGTTCCTTGATTTGCTTTATAAAGCCCAAATAATATTTTTATTAATGTGGATTTTCCAGCTCCAGTAGTACCTAAAAAGGCAACTCTTTCACCTTTATTTATTTTAAAGCTAATATTTTTTAAACTTGCACTCTTTTCTAAATTTTCTTTTTCGGACTGTGGGTATGTGAAAGAAATATTTGAAAATTCAATAGAGTTTATTTCTGTTAATTCTTCTTTAGCTTCATCGTCTTCATCACTTTCTATTTCAAGAGAATGAATTTCTTTAATTCTTTGATAACTAATACGTGCTCTTGAAAGAGAAGGAAAAATCATAACAAGCATAATAAGGGCAAAAAGAATCTGTGTAAGATAACTTATTGCAGCCATGATTTGCCCTATTTGCAAGTCTTTACTCTCAATAGCAGCGCTTCCAATAAGTAAAAGAGCCGCAAGAGTAATATTCATAATAATACCAAAACCAGGTTGCAAAATGCTTTCAAGACGCTGCACGCGAAAAACAGTATCTGAGACATCTGCATTACTTTTTTTAAAACGGCTTACTTCTTGCTTTTCACCTAAATATGCTTTTATTGTTCGCAAACCTACAATAGATTCTTGATTGACTAAATTTAGCTTATCTAAACCTTCTTGTATAATTTTATACATGGGTTGAGTTTTTAAAACTATATAGCTTACTATAACAACTAAGATAATCATAGCAACGAAAAGCAAAAGAGCAAAACTTGTATCCATAAATAAAAGCATGATAATGCCGCCAATAAGCAAGAGTGGAGCTCTTATAGTGAGGCGTAAAATAAGATTTGTTGAATCTTGTAAAATATTTATATCAGAAGTAAGTCGAGTTATAAGTGAGGGTGCTGGAACAGCGTAGGTTTCAGCAAGTTTTAACTTATTAACATGTAAAAAAGTTTTTCTTCGTATATCTGCTGCAAAATTATTTGACGTATGTGCAGAGCAATAACCAAAAGAAAAAACTGCAACACCACTTGCAACTAAGAGTGAGAGGTAAAGTAAGGAATATTTTATTATGGCAGTCGTATCACCTTGTAGCACACCTTTATCCATTATTGCGGCAACAAGAAGAGGCAGTTGTAGGTCTAACATGGTTTCAAAAGCAATACTTGCTTGAGATCCAAGGAAATATTTTAACTGTGGTTTAATAAACTGCTTTAAATTGAATGTGTTCATAATATACTTTATTTTAGAGTGATAAAACATTTTTTTTATATTATCTTATGAATAATTTGTCAAATAAAAAAAAAATTTAAAAACACTATATAAACAATATTTTATACAAAAGTATGACTAACTAAAAAATTTTAGTACAATAAAAAATTAATTTTTATTAATTTTATAGGAACATAATAATAGGTTGATTTTAATATACAATTCTGCTAAAAAAGAAAAAGAAACTCATAATGAGGGTAAAATGAAAGATAAAGATGAAAAACTATCACCAATTCTTGAAAACTACTTGGAAATTATTTTCCATGCAGAATTTGAATATGGTCTTGCAAGAACTGGTATAATAGCTGAAAAAGCAGAAGTATCAAGCTCAACTGTAACTAGTGCTTTAAAGTCTTTACAAAAATTAGGCTACCTTACCTATCAGCCATACAAACTAATAAGGCTAACTGAAAAAGGCAAAAAATACGCAAGAAAAATACTTCATAAGCATGCAGTTTTAAAAGAATTTTTCTTTTCTATTCTCAATTTAGATGAAGCAAAAGCTAACCATGCTGCTTGCGAATTTGAACACATGCTTGACGAAGAAACATTTACTAAACTTAGCCGATTAACCTTATATTTATTAAGAAAGCCATCTCTTCTTGAAAACTGGGAAGATGAAGTAAAGCAGTTTCTAACTAGCAAAAAAAATGTGTAAAGCATAACTATTTCATAATATAAAAATGCTTTACAAGAAAATATTAAAAAAAATGCACTATAAATAGAATACACTATAAAAAATGCGAAAGAAATTTCTTTCGCATTTTTTATTTTATATTATAAAGAATTTTTTTCACATTTTTTAGTTTAGATTATATTGAATAGGAATATTCACATTAACTGTTTTATTTGGGGCAGATAATTTAATTCCAAGCAATTTATTAATAAGATTTTGACTAGCTTTATCTAAAAGTTTATTACCAGAGCCTTTTGAAAGTCGAGCACTAGATACACTACCATCTGCCTTTATAGTTACAGCAAGAAAGTTTACCCCTTCTATATTTGCCCTCTTAGCCATTCTAGGGTATTGTTTATACCTATTTACAGCATTAAGAAGCTCTGCAACAACCTGATCACCTGATGCCCCACTGCTTTGTGTTGTTGCATATTCTGAATTGCTACTTTGAGCATCTACAGCTGCTGCATTCATTTCTGCATTTGCAGAAACATCTTTTGCCTCTTCTTGTTTCTTTGGTAAAACTTTAGGTTTATTTACTTTTTTAGGAACAACCTTAGGCTTTGGAGGAGGCACAATCTCTGGTATTTCCACTACAGGTTCTATATAAGGTTTTGGTTCTTCACGTATACGCATGATAGGTTTAATTATCTTCTTCTCATAGGTGAAGGGAGAATTTTTTGCAAATATGATTTCAAATTTCTTTTTTTCAGGCGGTGGGCTTGGCACAAGAGTTTCTTGCTCAACCATTTCTTCAATTTTTTTTGACAAAGAATGGATTACATCAACTGCCTGAAACAGTATTGCCAATACTATAGCCCCCATGAAAAGCATTGTTCCATGTGTGAGCTGCTTACTTCTGTTTATAGTCGACCCTTCATACAAAAAAACTTGTAGGGGTAAAGGAAGAACTGACTTATTGTACTTCTGTGCTGATAACAAAATTTCCACCTTCTCTTGCTTTTGCTTTGTCTATTACCTGTACAAAGGCTTCAAAAGGAGCTTCTTTGTCCACATAAAAGTTTACAGTAGAGTCAGGATGTTTTTCAAAAAGTTCTACAATCCCCTGCAAAGTCATTTGTGTGTCTCTATAGAAAAAAGCACCTTCTTTTGTTACGGAAAGAACAAGTTGATCTTTATTTTCTAACTCTTCAGTAAACTCAGCTGTAGGAAGCACTATTTCCATAATAGGTTTGCTAAATGTCGTAGTCATAATAAAGAAAACCAAGAGCATAAAGATAACATCGATAAGAGGAGTTAAATCAATACTTAAATCGTCATCTAAAATATTATTATACTTTGGGTTAAACATGTTCTATACCTCATTATTATTAATTTTGTCTTTGCATAAATCAATAATTCTATAGCTATATTCAATGGCTTCAATATGAAAGCCTTTAAATTTAAGTGAAAGAAAGTAGTAAGACATAAGTGTTGGAACAGCAACAGTTAATCCCATAATAGTAGTGAGCAGGGCTGTTGAAATACCCGCAGCAAGAAGGGCTGGATCTGGAGAAGTATTAGAAGCAATGGCTTCAAAAACTTGAACCATACCAAGAACAGTACCTAAAAGACCAAGTAAAGGAGAAATAACTGAAATAAGGCGTATGTAGGCTAAATCTTTTGTGACTTGTTCAAAATTTCTATGAAATAAATAAGACACTTCAGCTCTTATGTCTTCAGAGTGTTGGCAATGCATTAATATTTCCGAAACAACACCAATTAATGGATTTTTTTCCCTGCCATCTGTAAAAACAGGACACATCCTGCATTCACGATTCTCTAAATCTGCAAATTCACGTTTAAAACCTTTCCAAACTAAGGTAAGATAGTAAAAGTTCTTTAAAGAAAGATAGATGGATACTAAAATAAAAATAACCAAAACAAGGCCAGCAGGCCCTATCATTAAATATATTTGGGAAAACTTTTCCAAAAACATACATAATCCTTTTTAGATAAACTTGATAATTTTGATAAATTTGATAAATAATAAATAATATATATTCTCTACCAAAGTTAGCTTAACAAAACTTACTTCAATAGTTATTACAAGATAAAAGACTATAAGTCAAGCAGAAGATAAAAAAATATTGTCTTATAATCTAGTATATTAGAAGTTAGAGCCTTTTTTTTAATCATAGTTTTAGACGGCTCTAACTCCTTATGTTTTATTTTAAATTATAATAATTTACTTATAGTCCAATTTTGTTTCTTGGCATATTCTTCTAAACTCTCACCACCAAAACTTACAAAATTAGCCTGTGCAATAGCTTTTTGCAAATAGCGAGCATATTCTACAAAGTCTGCTGGCTTTGTGCTAAATACTTCTGCACGTATTTTTTCTCTATATTCTTTTGTTTCTTGTGTGA
>CAYJHN010000169.1:0-2252 GCA_964369985.1 uncultured Desulfovibrionaceae bacterium
CATGGTTTTCCCCCTCTCGAAACACTAAGTTTATTTCTTTTTATTTTACTTTTTCACCGCATTGTGGGCAGAAAAGCATGTTTTCTTGAATCGGTAGTTTACAATCGTCGTTTTTGCAGAGTTTTGGTGCTACTGAAAGTTCGATTATGAGTTCACCTTCTTTTACTGGAACCATTTTACGAGTTTTCTTGTAGTTTGCCTTTTTGACAACTCGTTTAACAATGCCATTTGTTTGTGCAAGTACAGCTTTTTCTTGTTTCATAATAGAAACGTTGAAAAGTTCTTGTCCTTTTTTTACAATATCGCCTTCTTTCACATAAACAACCCATAAATCACCATTACTTGGGGCTGCTACATGATTAGGATTTGATGAGTCGGCCATTTCAGAACCTGTTTTACCATTTTGGCTTACTTCAGCTATTTTCACTTCGTGAATCATAAATTCTGAGTCATAAGTGTAACGAACTAAGGCTGTGCCTGTTTCTGGTATTTGGCGAATAGAGAGAATGGTCATTTGGTGAGGTTTGTGATTAGAATCTATAAAGTTGAGAGTCTTATCAGTTTCAAGGCCTTCAAACCAAACATCAAGCGGCAAGTTGTTAGGATCGCCATATTGTTGCACGAATTTAAAGGTTTTGAGTGCGTCACCAGGGTGGTTTAAGTAAAGAACTAATTCTTCTTCTGTTGGCTTTCTCATAAGAGCAGCTTCTAGAGCTTTTTCTTCTGCTTCTATATCAAAATCTTTGAGTTGTAATAAAGGCGAAAGTTCAGTTCTATTTGCTAATGCTTCTTTAAAGTTTTGGCCAAAAGCAGATTTATATACCCAATCAGCCGGGAAGCCAAGCGGTAATTTACCAAATTTTCCTAGAAGAAGGTTTCTAAAAGCATCGTTACAATCTTGATAGATGATGAGTCTATCTTTTTGGATTTTCTTGGAAAGATCTTCTTCTTTTGTTGTTGAAACTTCTTTCATAATTGAAAGTAGACGTGCAACTTCTTCATCTCCGCCACGTTTATAGGCTCCAGTTACACCTAAGAATGCAGTATTCCAAGTGATTTGTGAGCCAGGAGTTACGTCATGGTAGCGAACAATCTTACGAGTTGCAGCTAAAAATTCAAGCATTGATGGAAGTAAGTGGATATAGCCTTGCTTCATAGCGCCTTCTTGAGAAGAAGAAGTGGCACCGCCAGGCATAGCGTGATGAATAGCATTGTAGTCAGTGCCTAAGAAATAAGGTGAGCAATATCTATCAAAATAAGGCATGATTTGCTTTGCAACGAAGTTTGCTTTGTTGATAGCATCGTTGTTCAAGATATTGTCGATACCAAATTCATCTTTAATATAAGCAGCTGTAGATTGAATATCACCTTGACCGTAAGAACGTACTGTAGAGCCAAGTGCAGCATCAACAATATGACAGCCAGCCTGTGCAGCAGCACCAACAGCAGGCACAAAGAGACCGTCTGTGTAATGTCTGTGGTAGTGCATTACAAGATTAGGGTATTTCTTTGAAATAGTTGAAACTAAATCACGCATAAAGCGAGGCGAGCAGATACCAGCCATGTCCTTTAAGCCAAGAATAATTTCGTTTGAAGCCGCTTTTGCTGAAATACCTAATATTTTACCTATAGATTCAAGAAGGTAGTCAGTTACTCCAAGATAATGGTTTACATCAAAATTTTGAGCAACTGAAATAGAAAGAGCAGGTTCAAAAATACAGTCTTTACGGTTTAACACAACTTCTGCTAAAGGCATCATGTTGTCGATATAATTTAAGAAGTCAAAACAACGCATTACATGGTAATGATCACAAATCATTTCTGTTGTTTTGTGCATTACATTGCGTGGCTGTGGATTATAGCCAAGTACGTTTGTTGAACGAACAAGTAATTGTTTCAATGTTTTAGGTGCAAATGTATTCCATTTATGTGCTTCTGTGAATGGATATGTCATATTAGCGAGCATATTCATGTGGAAGTGTGCACCACCACCATTTTCAATAGAAAAGAGGTTTGCATTGTCAAGATATGGTCCAATAAGTTCGTCTTCAGCTAAGCGGAATCTATTACCGTGGTTTGACTGTGTCATATCACGCGGGCTAGTGTCAGTGAAGTGAACTTTTTTAGAATCGCGAATAAAGTCAAATAGAGCGTGTCTGTCACCTTTAGGGTAGGAGTTTGGAACTAATTGATCTTCAGTTGGATTTTCTGGCAATACAACATTAAATTCAGGCATTCTAGGTGTTGATTCA
>CAYJHN010000169.1:2262-4473 GCA_964369985.1 uncultured Desulfovibrionaceae bacterium
ATGCGGATTATAGCCGCGTGCAGAAATTTCAGCAATAAGACGTGAAAGTCATTCGCCTTCTGGTGCTACGTCTTGGTAGTCAAGTAAGCCTTTAGTATCTCTGATGAAATTAGTGTCAAATTCAGCATTAATAAAAGCGTCTTGTTTAATAACGTGTTTGTAGAAGGGAATAGTTGTTTTAAGGCCTGAGATAGTGTATTCACGCAATGCTCTTTGCATAATACCATTGACTTTATCCCATGTAGAACCATAAGAAATAAGCAGAGAACCAGCTGAATCGTAATTTGATGGAAATTCATAACCAGCTGAAATATTAGAATCTAAACGGATACCAGGACCACCAGGTGAAACATAACGAGTGATTCTGCCTGTATTTGGTGTGAAGTTTAGTTTTGGATCTTCCATATTGATACGAAGTTGCATAGCAAAGTTTAATGGCTTTGTATTTTCGTCGTTAAATGGAATTTCAGCACCAAAAGCAACAGCAATTTGTGCTTCTACTAAGTCGATACCGTAGCGAGATTCTGTGATACCGTGTTCAACTTGTAAACGAGTATTTACTTCAATAAGATAAGGTTCGCCCTTGTCTGTGACTAAAAATTCAACTGTAGCTAAAGAATCATAGCCAACATGTTTTACAAGATCACGAGAATATTTTTTTAATCTTTCACGAAGTTCTGGAGTGATGCCAGCCCAAGGTGATGGAGTTATTTCAATAAGTTTTTGGTGGTTACGCTGAACAGAGCAGTCTCTTTCATCAAAAGCAAAAACATTGCCGTGTTTATCAGCTATAACTTGTATTTCAATGTGACGAACTGATTGTAAGTATTTTTCAACAAAAAGGCGAGGATTACCAAATGCTGCTTCTGCCATGGTAGAGGCTTTTTCAAAAGCGTCTTCTAATTCGTCTTCTTTTGTGATAGCAAAAATACCACGGCCGCCACCGCCACCTTCTGCTTTAAGCATAACTGGTAAGCCCATTTCTTTGATGAGTTTACGGGCTTCAGGAATGTCAACAGCACCTTCAGAGCCTGGAACAACAGGAACATTAAGTTCTTTTGCAAGGTTACGAGCTTGAACTTTGTTTCCTAAAAGATTCATAGCTTCGGCACTTGAACCAATAAAGATAAGGCCAGCTTCTTTACATTTTCTAGGAAAAGCATCGTCTTCTGAGGCAAAACCCCAGCCTGGATGTATAGCAACTATGCCGTTTTCTTTAGCTTTTGCAATGATAAGATCTATATCTAGGTAAGAGTTTGGATCTGCACCAAGAAGTAAAAGTTCGTGAGCTGCTGACGCGGCTGGAGAGGTTTTATCAACATCCGTTGCCGTCATTATTGCAACGCCGTTTAATCTTTCTCTGATGGCACGACAAATTCTTCTTGCCGGTATACCTCTGTTTGCAACAAGTATACGTTTGTGTTTTAATTGTGCAAGTACCTGATTAAAGTTTTTACCAGACATAATCTCCTATCACTCCTTTATTACATGCCTAAACATGGTTGAAATACATAAAGAGTCAAAGCGTATTGGCTCAATAACAAAAACAATTACTTATAAGGGGCGTAATCTGCCACTTATAAAAGTTCTCCTTCCTAACTTAGTGTCAATAACTATTGCACCAAGAGAAACTTTCTCAAGAGAAATTTCGCGTAAAATGCCCCTATATTCGGTAAGTTGTTCATTTTTATCATCATAATCAAAGCTTTCTAAAGTTAAAGCTTCAGTAATAACAACTTCTTCGTTTTTAAAAGCCAAAAAATCACGAGATTTTTTTAATACATCTCTTTGTATGTTAAAATCAGCATAATTCGAATTATGGCAAGACTTTAGCATATCGTCAGCACTTTGTTGACTTTTATCTTGATATTCACTTTTACCAAGCAGGGGGGGATTTATAGCAATTTTTTGCTCTAAAGTTTTAGAAATGTAGCATAAGTAAATTGAATACACAAGTCTTTGCCACAGGCTATTTAGACTATGTTTTTGCATATCAAAAAATTTTGAAATATAGCTAGAATCAAGAGCAATATTTTGTGAATCATGGCTAAAATTAGGCGATGAAACAATATTTATACCGATTCCGCATAAAAGGCAGTCCCCTTTTTCTTCTAGAAGGATGCCACCTGTTTTAAAATAATTATTACAATGCTTTATAAGTATATCATTTGTCCATTTTAAGTAGAAATTTTCTTCTTGATTATTTATATC
>CAYJHN010000170.1:0-4457 GCA_964369985.1 uncultured Desulfovibrionaceae bacterium
AAGGGAATTATTTATAATATTCAAAGGCTTTCAATACATGATGGGCCAGGTGTGAGAACTACTGTATTTCTAAAAGGTTGTCCTTTAAAATGCACATGGTGTAGTAATCCTGAATCTCAAAAAATGCTTCCTGAACTCTTATATTTTAGTGATTTATGCTCTGGCTGTTCAGCCTGTGTAGAAGTATGTCCGCAAAAGATAATTTCACGAGAAGAGGCTAAAAGTGTTTATAATAAAGAAAAATGTATAAATTGCCATGCTTGTGCTAAAGTGTGTAGGGCAAAAGCAAGAGTGGTAAGTGGCAAAGAAATGAGTGTGGAAGAAGTTATCAAAGAGGTGAAAAAGGATTCCCTTTTTTACGCAAACTCTAATGGCGGAGTTACCTTTGGTGGTGGTGAAGCAACTATGCAAAAGGATTTTTTGCTAGAGCTTATGCAGGCTGCCTATAACGAAGCTTTTCACATTACTTTAGATACTTGTGGATTTTGTAAAACAGAAGATTTTAAATCATTCATACCATATACGGATTTATTTTTATTTGATTGTAAACTTATGGATAGCAATAAACATAAAGATTTTACAGCAGTAACAAATGAATTGATTTTAGAGAATTTAAAACTTGTTTTAGCAAGCAATAAAGAAGTTATTATACGAATTCCTTTAATCCCTGCAGTAAATGATACAAATGAAAACATTAAAGCTTTAGCTGATTTTATTTTGAAAAATGCACAAAAGCGAGAAAATGTAAGTATTGAAGTAATGCCTTACCATGAATATGGCAAAAGCAAGTACAAAGCTCTTGATATGGAATATAAAGCTTTTGAAAATTATACGCCCAATCAATTAGAAGATGTGCTTGAGATTTTTTATTCAAATAAATTAACGCCTAGCGTTATAAAATAATAGGGAGATTGGATTATGTTCACAGTGAAATTTGATGAAAGTATGCTTGATAAAATACGCGAACTACTTGAAGACGAAGACGATGGTGTGGCAATTCGTTTAAAAGAATTTAAAGTAGGTAATGGCTGAAAAGCGAAATTTGTGCTCGGTCTGGGCATGGACGAACCTGATGAAGACGAAGACGAAACTATTAACATTCAAGATATTCCATTTGTGGCTGAAAAAAGCTTTTTAGAAAAAAATGGAACCTCTTATGAAATAAGCCTAAATGAGGATAAAAGAGTGACTCTCAAGATTGCATAAAATTCTAAGGTTTTTATTTTTATTAATTTCTTAAAAAGGATTACAGTTTATGTCGAATAATACAGATTCAGGTTTAACATTAGGGCAAGAAATTGAAAAATTGTCTGATATCAGACATGATACAAGTGATATTGTTGAATGTAAGGACACTTCACATATACAATCTTTGCCATTTATAGGAAATGTTGATAAGTATATTTTTTGGCCATCACTACTTTCGCTTATAGGGATTTTATTATTTATTCTTATTGGTGCAGAATCTTCAAGTGTAGTTTTAACTAAATTACAATCGTATTTTTCTGTGTATTGGTCATGGTTTATTCTTCTTATAGTAGGTATAAATTTCTTTTTTGCAATGTATATTGCATTAAGCAGATACGGTAAAATTGTACTAGGGCGTGATGGCGATAAGCCAGAATATTCCTTCTTTGTTTGGCTTTGCATGCTCTTTAGTACTGGTGTGGGAATTGGCTTTATTTGCTTTGGCGTTGCAGAACCAATGTGGCACTTATTTACATCAACACATAATGTTCAGGCTGGAATAGCAGGAACTCCTGCCGGCGTGCCAAATGCTATACAAATTTCTATCATGGATTGGGGTGCATCTTGCTGGGCTTTATTTGCTATTGGTGGTCTTGCTATTGGTTTGCCATGTTATAGAAAGGGCTTGCCTATGTGCGTTGGCACAAGTTTATATGGGCTTTTAGGTGATGATGTATATAAAAGTAAATGGTCGAAACTAGCTGATATCATAGGTATTATTGCTTCTGTTTGTGGTAACTCCGCAGCACTTGGCATGGGTATCTTGAGTATTTGCTGGGTTGTAAACAGAATTTTTGATATTGAAATTACTTTAACAACACAAGCTTTATTTACATTAGGTATTTTCTTAGCCTATATTCTTTCAACTGCAACTGGCTTAAACAAAGGTATTAAATACTTAAGTATGGCAAATGTGTATGTGGGTATGGCTCTTTGTGTATTTGTATTGATAGTTGGCCCTACAACATATATTTTGAATAACTTCACCCAGCAAGTAGGACTTAGCTTTACACAATTCTTACACTTTAGTTTCTTCACAGATTCAGGAAATATTATTCAAGACGAATGGTTGCATTGGTGGCCTATATTCTATTGGTTATGGTGGGTTTCGTATATTCCTTTTGTTGGCGGTTTTGTTGCTCGTATTTCACGTGGTAGAACTTTACGTCAATTCTTATGCGGAGTATCTATAGCACCTGTAGCTATGTCTCTTGTTTGGTTTACAATTTTTGGAAGTGCTGGTGCTTTTGCAGAATTTGTTGATAAAATTCCAATTTTTGCAACCATGCAAGCAGAAGGCAGCGAGCCTGCAATCTACTTATTGCTTGAAAGCTATCCATTTGGAACTATCGCTTCTTTAGTTGCCTTGCTTAGTCTTATTATCTTTACTGTAACAACTTCTGACTCTGCATCTTTCTATATTTCATTACAAGTAAGTGGTTTATGCGATGGTCAAGCCGTATTACCAGCTCGTGTGATTTGGGGAACAATTCTTGGTTTATTTGCAGTTTCAATCATCTTCTTAGGCGGCAAAGATGCAATGACAGCCCTAAAAGGTGTGACAATAGCTGGAGCAGCACCTTTTTGTGTGATCCTTGTGCTTATGCAAGTATCATTATGGAAGATGCTAAAACAAATAGATGCAGGTACTTTATAAAAGTATAAGAATTCATAAATTATGATGAAATAATTAAAGAAAAAAGGGTATATATATACCCTTTTTTGTTGTTATAAAATAAATAAAGCTGACTTTTTCTTCATAAGCCAGCTTTATTATAATTTTTATAAAATGTAGATTAAACTTATTCGACATTTATCTCATTGAAAGGTTTAGGAGCAGCAAAATAATATCCTTGTGAAAATTCGATACCATTATCTGTCACTATTTGTTGAAGTTGTTCATTTTCAATATATTCAGCAACAACTTTTGCATTTATGAGTTTTGTCATATAGCAAATAGAAGAGAGAATAATTTGATTTTCTGCATTTTTTATAAGATTTTTTATAATATCGCCATCTATTTTGAGGATATCTGGTTTTAGTGAAACAATAGAAGTGTAGGTTGCAAAGCCAACGCCAAAATCATCAATAGCTATTTTACAGCCAATATTTTTTGCGTCATTAACAAAGTTAATTAGCATATCACCTGTGTTGTAATTTTCTGTTTCAACAAATTCAATTGTGATTTTAGATGGATCTGGATGCTTTGACAGTCTATCAAGAAACCATAATCTAAACTCTTCTGACTGAATGTCAGATAAAGTTATGTTTAAGCTAAGCTCACATTCTTTGTCTTTAAAGTCATTCATAGCTTTATCAAGCATGATTTTGCTGATTTTAGGGTAGAGCTTTAATTCCTTAGCTGCATCTAAGAATGAGGCTGGCGTAAATAATTTGCCTTTAGGGCCATAAATTCGCATTAAAGCTTCATATTTGTCGATTTTTCCAGTTTGGTTATTGTGTATGCCTTGATAAAATGGAACAATGGTGTCGCTAGTGATAGCATAGTTAATCAAGTCAAAAACACGCATTTTATCTTGTAATTCTTCACGCATTTTTTCTTTTTCGTTTGTTGCAACTAAAAAGTTAATTTGTGAAGTTCTGTTTACATAGTGTGCACTAGTTGCCCTGTTTAGCATGTCTTCGTTACCAAAGACCAAAACAAAGCGTGAAACAGCAGAAAGATTATTGTTTGAGGCTGTTGCCAGTTCGTAACCTTGATAAAAGGCTTGCATAAGATTGGTGAAATCTTCGTTACTTATATTATCGTTAGCCGCAACAATAAAGTTTTTATAGTTATAGCAATAGAGAAAAACAGCAGAAGTAAGCTGATACTCTTCTAGAGTTTTTTCAATAGTTAAAAGAACTTCTCTACAACCTTGTATATATTGCTCTTCACCCACCATGGCTATAGATAAGTCTGCATTGACAACTTCCGTCATACACAGCTTAGTTAGTTTTTTTTCAACAATATCTTCAAGATATTTTCTATGACTTGCTACATGAAATCTGTAGTCGATCCTACTATCATAGGGTTGTTGGATCAAGTCGCTTGGCATAATTTTTCCTTTTCTAAACTCTCTAAATACACTGGTATTACCATAATACATAAAAAAAGGAAAAGCAAGAACTATTTATACTAATTTTATAAAAGACTTATAACTAAATAACATGTTTTTTTTAAAAAAAAGATGTTATTAATTTTTTTA
>CAYJHN010000171.1:0-4448 GCA_964369985.1 uncultured Desulfovibrionaceae bacterium
TGTTTTATCTGCGTCATTCATCAAAAGCGAGCGATGCGAACAAATTCTTCAGCGAGCGAAGCGACGAGAATCCAGAAAATTATTGTTTAATATTATTTAAAAGACTAGACTCCTACGTCGGGCTTTGCCTTCTTCTGCGTGACAAATAGATTTAATCTTTATAGTCACTCAGAAGAAAGCCGTAGGCTTGACGTAGGAGTCTAGTCCTTTAAAAAAATGCAAATTAAATTATTTTATTTTAAATACTCAGGCACTTCAATGCCGATTTCTTCATAATATTTCAAAGCGCCTTTTGAAAGTGGGATAATTAAGCCTGAAAGTGCGTTTTTAAGAGAAACATTCTTTGTAACACTAGCATGCACGTTAATCCATTCGTTTTCATTTTCCCAAATTGCTTTTGTAATTTGGTAGATTTGATCATCACTTAAACCTGAATTTGTGCTAGTGAAAAGAGCTGAAACAATACGAGGTGCATATGTGTCTGTGTCAATATTGGGATAAGTGCCAGCTTCAATAGTGCCCTTTGTGAAATAAGGGTAGGTTGTATAGAAGGAATCGTCTGCTACTGGAATGAGTTTTAAATCCATTGACTGTGTTAGTTCAGTCATTGCAGTACTGTTAAGTGGATGTGTAGCGATGATTGCGTCAATTCTACCGTCTTTAAGAGCAGAAATAGCTTCACTTTCAGGAATAAATTGTGGCTTAATTGTTTGGTAATTTAAACCGTGAAATTCAAGCAACATTCTTGTATCTACTTCGCCACCACTGCCAGCAGCACCTACTGAAACTCTTTGTCCTTTAAGGTCTTGAATTGAAGTTACTGTTGAATCTTTAGGAACAAATATATGCATGTATGAAACTAAAGTTGCCATGATAGAACGCAAGTCTTTTGCAGGTCTATTTTTATATACATGCGTGCCTTGATAGGCTTGAGTTGCATTTTGGTTTTGTGAAAAGGCAAGAGCTGTTTTACCTGTTGTGAGATTTCTGATGTTTTCAATTGATCCGGCACTTGCTTCACCAGTTGCTTGCATGTCTGTGTGTTTAGTAATAGTTTGAGCTAAAGAAACACCAAAAGGGTATAATACCCCAGATATTCCAGCAGTTCCGATTGAAAATCTTTTTTCTTCTGCATGTGCTGCTTCAAATTGAACAAGAAATGAAGATAAGAAGAAAATTGCCATAAAAACTTTAGTCATTGTCTTAAACATAGTATTTCCTTAAAATAAAATATATATTAACTATATTTTAAAAAAAATGAGAATTCAAGAACAAATAATCTGAAAAATTTTAAGAGCAAATAAAAATTATTGATTATTGCTGAGCATTTGTTATACTATGCACAAGCATAATATATTTATGAAAGTTCTAAAAAGTTTTAATAAAGTAAGTTTTTATGAAGAAGATTATATTAGGTGTATTAACTTTTATTCTTATAAGTGTATATTTACTTATGCACTTAGATGTATTGCGAGAAAAAGGCGATAGTTTTGACTTGTCTTCACTTGCAAGCGAAGAAAAAAAAGATGAAGTCATCAATTCTGATATTATAGCAGAAAAAATAAATTCCATAAATAAAGATAAATTATTAATTGAAGAAAAACATCAAAGTGTTTCATCTGGAATTATAATTAATGGATCAAGCATAGATAGCCATGTTGTGCTTTCGGTTAATCCAGATAATTCAGATAAAGAAAATATTATTGAAATACCTGTAGCGATAAATGAAAATGTAGCTTTACTAAATGATGAAAACATAGAAAGCAATTTGAGCCGAATCAATAACTCAGCTCAGATGCATGAAAATATAGACACTTTAGAAAATATTGAATTACAAAATGTGCCTGAGATAATAAATCCTCTAGCTGAAAAAGCAGAAATTGACTGGCAAGAACTAGACAGTGGATTAGATTATAAAAATAAAAAAGAAAAATTTTTCTTAGATAAATTAATACTAGACGTAGATGTACATATTTTACGCATTAATACTGATAATTATGAAATAGATTTATACGGCACTTTTTTGCAAGAGGGCGAAGGTAAATCTGTAAGAGCATGGGCAATAGAACATGATTTAACTATTGCAATTAATGCCTCTATGTACTTGCCAGATAACAAAACCTCTAATGGTTACATGCGTTCTGGTGGAAAAATCAATAATGGTAAAATAATGGAAAGAATGAGTGGATTTTTCTTTTCAAAACCCAAAAAAGAAAATCTAGCACAAAGCACAATAGTAGAAGTTAACAATGTAGATGACAAAAATAAGATGTCTTTAAATGAATATATAGAATCTTACGAAGTAGCTATACAAAATTTCAGAATTTTAGGAAATTATAGAGATGATATTAATGAAAGTGAAATACTTTGGGAACAAAATTCTGTAAAATCTTCTATCTCTGCTTATGGTGAAGATGTGGATGGAAATATTTATATTGTGTTTTCAAGAGCACCATTATCTGTGCATGAATTTGCTAATTATATGCTATCGCTTACAAGTGAAGGCATATATCTGAAAAATTTACTCTATGCTGAGGGCGGTAGTGAAGCAGGATTGTTTTTAGAAACAGAAGAAAATCAATATTTTATTGCAGGCATTGTAAGAAATACTCCTTTTTCTAATATTGGTATGAGCGTGCCTAATGTGCTTGGCGTAAAAAAGAGAAAGCAATAAGTTTTTATACATTTTTTTAAAACTTAAAATATTTTATATTATATTCTAAAAATCCCATATATACATGCTTATTCTTATACTTAGCATTAATAAACTTGACAATAAGAGCATGCTATACTATTTTATTTTTTGGCTGAATTTTATCCTTAATGTTGAGGCATAATCATTAACTCAAAAAATGAGGAGTTACGTCAATGCGTAGCACTTTTATTAAAGTATGTTTATCATTTGTAGCTGTTTTATTACTTTCTAACGCAGCTTTTGCAGCTAATTTAGCTGTATTTAATCTTACTGGTGTAACACAAAATTCTGATGCTGCTAAAGCATTAGAAGTTTATCTTGACAAAACTTATGGTACTGAAAGAGATAAACTTATGAAAGACGCTGAAGCAATTCAGAAAAAAACTCAAGAATTTCAAAAGCAAGCAGCAGCTCTTTCTGAAAAAGCAAGAAAAGATAAAGGTACAGCTTTAGAAAAGGAAGTACGTGCATTTGAAGAAAGACGTACTAAATTTGCTCAAAAAATTGGACCTGAACAACAAAAAAAGCAAACAGAAATTTTAGAATTAGTTCGTACAGCATGTGTAAACTACTCTAAAGCAAATAAATTAGATATCTTAATTGATGGCAGTGCTTCAGTTGCTTACGCTTCAGAAACAGTAGATGTTTCACAAGGCATTTTAGCAGAAGTAAATAAGCTCTGGAAAGACAAAGGCGGCAAATTTGCTGACTAATAAAGATAAAGCTTCTTTATAATTTTATGTAAAATGAAAAACTCATAGCTAGTAGCTATGAGTTTTTTTTATGGGAAAGCAATGTTTCTCCCTAGGGTAAAACTTTTATTATGTATTTTCGTAGGGGCGAGCATTGCTCGCCAGTTTGTAAAATTAAATTGTAAAATTAGGAGGTATAGAAAAGAAATTTAACTGCTTAGCTACAAACTATCTTCCCTACATTCTATCACAAAACACTCTTTCTAGAAAATTTTCCATAACATCGTCCATATAGGGAATTGCTTCTTCTACAGTCATTTGATGAGTGCAAGCCTTGCACCATAAAGAAACGTCAGTTCAAGTTCTACCTATCATCATAATATCATTACACTTGCTACAAGAAATAGTTGTTTCAATACCTTTTTTACCTTGCATGCGGGCTAAAACTAGAGCTTTATTTACAGAATATAACATCGATTTAAATCCTTATATAACTTTATCTATATATGTAGCGAAAAAACTAGCAAATTTTTAACAGAATGACAAGACAGACTTATTGTGAAAAATGAAATTAAAAAAGTATAAATTTTTAAGCATACTGTGTAAAGAAAGTTAATTTTAAAGTGTAAGTTAAGGATTTAAATAAATTGAGAAAAAATTTTTATACAATTTTTATACAAAAAAATAAGCCAAAAAAATAAAAATAAAAAAAATTATACAAGAGCTTTTTTTGATGTATGTATGTATATTATTAAAGTATTTATAAAATAGTATTGTAATTTTAAGTAGTTATGTCTATAATTCTTTGTGTTCTATGGTATAAACAGTAAAAAAAATTTTGTAACGTAATATTTATTTTGTAACAAAACATTGCATGCTATTGCATTTGTATAAAATTTAGTACATATAAAAAGGGCGATGTTTGAAAATTTTTACAAACGACTTGCCTTATTAGAGTATACATGGGGTGTACAATAAATACAATAGAAAAGTGAAATAATCTTTATATTGTTGTGAAGGCAAGTTTAGCAAAAAAAAATTTAGAGGAATATTATTATGAA
>CAYJHN010000172.1:0-4446 GCA_964369985.1 uncultured Desulfovibrionaceae bacterium
CTTTATGTGTAGCATTAATGAAGCATGGGCAACTTATCTCGAAACGACTAATTCTAAAGAAGAAAACCTCAGAAAAGATCATTATCGTTATAATCTACATTTAGCAGAGTATTGGCAAGAAACGCAATTGTCAGACATCAAGATGAAAGAGGTTTTGGCTTATAAAAAGTATCTTGCAGAGAAAGGGCTTAGCCCAAAAAGCATAGCTCATTGTCTTTCTCTTCTAAGAACAATTATGTACCGTGCAAAGCAACTTGAAGTGTATGAAGGAAGTATTCCTCATTTTAGCATTCCGAAGTATGATAATAAAAGAATTCGTTATCTTACAATCGAGGAGGCTCGATCGCTTCTTACTGCCTTACACCTTCGAAGTGACTTGTGGCATGATATTACTCTCTTTGCGCTCAATACAGGAATGAGAGCAAGCGAGATTTTTACATTAAAAGTTGAACATATCAACTTTTCACAAGGTACAATAACACTTTTTGAAACTAAAAATGGAAGTAATCGAACAATTCCGCTCAATGATACTACTTTCAGCATAAGTCAAAAATATGCTTCAAAGAATTATAACTACTTATTTTCAAATAACAAGATACGAGATGCTTCTACTATTTTTCGTTCTGTTGTTAAAGAGCTAAAGTTCAATCACAACATTACTGAAAGAAGAAATCAAATTGTATTTCATTCACTTAGACATACTTTTGCTTCTTGGTTAGTTCAAGAGGGAGTAGCACTTGCTGTTGTAAGCAGTCTTTTAGGACATAAAAGCCTACAAATGACAATGAGATATGCCCATCTTGCACCAGAGCAAGGAAAGCACGCCATAAGCTTAATTCCAAATACCATAAGCATCTTTTGTAGTCAAGAAAAAATCTAAAGATTACAAGTAGAAAAAGGTAAAACTTGGCAAAAGAAGATTATTTAAATAATAACTTGTAATCATTAAATAAAACTACACAAATCTAAGATAAAACGACCCCGCACTTAGATTATAATAGCTCAATATTCCTCCGTATTTAATTATCTAAAAAATTTATACGGAGGCATTATTATGATTAGAATTGAAAGTTTATGGCAAGTATATGTTCAATCAAAAACACTTAATAAAAAAAGCTTACAAACTGAAACCTATCGTTACAAGAAGCATTTGCAGCCTTACTGGAAAAACTTTAATCTGAAAAAACTGAAATATAAAGATGTTCATTCCTTTATGGCCACTTTATATAATAAAGGATTAACTCATAAAACCGTTACACATTGTCTAAATTTACTAAAAGTAATTCTCAACCGAGCAATTGAGTTTGAAGAATATAAAAAAAACCTCCCTAAATTTCCTAAAATCATAGTTAGTAACAAGCGTGAACGATTTCTTTCAAAGCAAGAAGCTGAATATCTTTTGCTACTTCTCAAAAAAAGAAGTCAGTTATGGCATGACATTTGTTTTGTTGCTTTACATACTGGAATGCGTGCTGGAGAAATATTTAAAGTTAAAAAAGAGGACATTGATTTTGCAAGTGGAATTATTCATTTATACGATACAAAAAATAAATATTCTCGAAATATAGAACTTGGCAATGAAAGTTTTAGAATAATTAAAGAATACACTGAAATGAACATGATATTTGTGTTTTTTGAAAATCCTCCTCGTGATGTTTCAAATCACTTTAGAAGCGCTGTTAAAGAAGCAGGATTTAATGAGGGTGTCGCAGATAGAAGAAATATGCTTGTATTTCATTCATTACGCCACACTTTTGCCTCATGGTTAGCGCAAGACGGCGTAAGTATTTTTGAAATTTCAAAGGCTTTGGGACACAGAGACATTGGTATGACTATGCGATATGCTCACCTTGCTCCAAATCATACTAAACCTGCAATTAACAAACTGGAAAAAGACATGCTTTACATAGAGGAGAAGAGAAGAAATGAGAATAAGCAAATAGACTTGAAAGATGATGAGGTAATTAGAAAAATTAAGAGAAATAAAGGAAATTCAAGCAGAAAGAAGCTTGAAAAAGACAAAGTTAGGAAAATAGTATTAGATTTTAAGGAATAAAATAAGTTTATTAGCAGCTACTTTGACAAAATGAACAGGTTCATATATCAAGAAATATAAATTTTAATAAGGAATTATTATGGATACTATAATACTCATAGGGATTATTGCGCTTGTTGTGTGGGGTCTTGCGCCAAAAAAGAAAAAATCAAAAAAATATTATAACGATTATCAAAAACAGAATAATTATAATGACTACCCAAAGCAAAATAACTATAAATATACTAAAGAAGAGTGGATACAACAAGAATTAGAGAAAGCAAAGAAAAAAGAAGAACAAGATAGAAAACGTAAAGAGAAAGAACGAGATGAGTTTACTTTTAATAATGTTTTTGCAAAAACAATGATTAATAATGAAGAAATAGAAATTACAAAGATGCTTCATAAAGATGTTGTTAATGAATTAAATATAGCAATGCGAAATAGAACAGGAGGGTATTCTTTAGCTTATCTCTTATGTTCGCAGGTTGCATGTAATTCCTTTCTAGGTATCAAGAAAAATGAACTAAATGCATGGCATACTTTTAATAGTAAATATGTTGATTTTGTGATTTTTGATTATAGCACACAAAAACCTATTCTTGTTATTGAGTACTGGGGTGGTGGACACTATAAAGGAAGAGGAAAGGACAACCAAAGTGTTGTTGAGTCTGACAATACTAAAATTAAGCTTTTCAGAAAGGCAGGAATTAAACTTTTAATTATTGAAAATCTTACTGAAAGTACAAAAGCACATAAGAATATAGAGAGGTGCAAGAATTTTATAAAAAATGAGATCATAAAAATTCTTCAAAGTGATAAAGCATATTCGGATGATTTAGTTTTTAAAATAGATATAAACGCTGAAAATAATTTGAATTTACCTATTTCTGCTTATAAAGAATTATTATAAATTTACAATCTAAGGCTTCAAAAAAAATAATATGTATTATTTGATAATCGTGATATTTTTTTTGTGTTTTATTAGTTTTATAATATTATAATGGAGTAAGTATCATGACAAAAGAATATGAATATTTTAATTGTGATGAAGAACATGAATTTGACTTTGTTAGTAGACAATATGAAAAGCACGCAGATGTGAAAAAGTTTTTAAAAAGACTTTGTGCCAAAGGTGAAATTAATAATTTTACCCACGATGACATCTATATTTTACTTGATGAATGGGATTATAAGAAAAAATAAGAAAATTTCTGCAACTAAATAAGAAAATCTAAGCAAATCGAAGAAAAACTAAGATAAAAACAGTTAAATTCAGATAAAGCAAGGAAATAAAAGGAAAGTTTTGATAGTATCTATCATTATTTTCCTTTTTTTGTTATGGTCTTTCTCAAATCAAAAAGGCAGGACAGATAAAGTAAGCCTACTTTTTAAAATTAGCCAACTTTATATCCTGCTCAATTACCTAACATGAAATTGAGTTTGCCTTATTCGCTAAAGCTCAACGTTAAGAAAAGAGGAAAGATGAAAAAAGAAATAAGAGAAATTATGATGAGAGTCTATCTTACAAAAAATGAATACCAACAAGTAATAGATTCAAGCACTCGTGCAGGACTATCAATCTCAAGCTTTGCAAGGGCAGTTTGCCTTGGATCAAAAGTAGAGAGCAGGGAAGATGCTCAAGCAAGACGAGAGCTTGGCAAAATAGCTTCTGATTTAGGAAGATTAGGTGGTCTTCTCAAGCTTGGTATTGTTGGAACAAATCAAGCCGAAGACTTTCGCCCACTGTTAAAACAAATTGACGAAAGGCAACTTGAGCTCAAAGCAGCTATCAAAAGAATATGATTAGTAAACACATTCGTTGCAAAGCGCAAAATGATAATTATCGCAGACTTGCTAACTATATTGCAGACGCAAGTAATGCAGGAGAGAAGTGTATGCTTTCTTGGAGTGCAGGGACATGGGAAAGCGATTATAAAACATCTATCCAAGAAGTTGAAGACACACAAACTCTAAACTTGCGAACAGCAAAAGAGAAAACATATCACTTGATAGTTTCTTTTCGCATGGAAGATGAGAAAAAGCTCTCAGAGGATAACTTCAAAGAAATAGAGAAACGCTTTGCAGAAGTTCTTGGCTTTGCCGAACATCAAAGGCATTGCGGAGTGCATATTAATACAGAAAATATCCATATGCATATTGCTTATAATATGATTCACATAGATAAACTTACACGTTATGAACCTTTTCAAGATTATAAGGCTCGAGATAAACTTTGCCGTGAACTTGAAAAAGAGTTTGGTCTTTCCATTGATAATGGAATCGATCCAGACGACAAATCATATAAGTTTTCACAAAACTCAGTAACAAAAGAAAGCCTTACAGGGGAGGAGAGTTTTGAGCGTTTTGTAATGAAAAATCATAACCCCATAATGCAATCTATTGAAAAA
>CAYJHN010000173.1:0-2757 GCA_964369985.1 uncultured Desulfovibrionaceae bacterium
TACTCGACTTATTCCATATATTCTTATGCAAAGTGCTCTTGCTTTTTCTGTTTTAGAAGGTATTTTTCAAGAATTTACTCTTTATTCAATTGCTGCTTTTATTCTACATATACTTCTTTTCTTTGTGTATAGGTATATTTTAAAAGATATTGTTCTATGTAGCATTAATCTTTTGACTTTTGCTTGCATACTTCTTGCTTTTCCTCTTTCTCGTTTAGAATTTAGTATTGATTATTTTATTTTTCTTTCACTATATGCCTTGCTTATACTTGGTGCTACAGGCAAGTATTTAGTAATACTTTATAAGGAGATAGGACAAGTTAAAACTAAAAACAAGGAAGTGCTTGAAATAAAAAAGACTGAATTAGAAAATATTCAAGCTAAAGAAAGTATTCAAGAAAAGAATAAAGCTAAATCTTCTTATTTTACAGCTGTAATTTGTGCAATTTCTGCTATATTTACATCTACTATTTTGCAAATGCTTTGTTATTTTATCTTTTTTGAATTTATTGAAAACAGTATATTTTTACAAATTCTTGCTTTTATATGTATAGCGATATCAATTACTCTTTATAGGAGTAAAAGTGTATATAATGTTGATAATTCTTATCTTATGCTCTATAAAGCTTCAACATTACTTTTATTAGCTTATGCTTTACTAACAGCTGAATTTATCTTTATACAAGAAACTGCGATACAATATACAGCTCTTATTTTTACCTTTATTAGTATTTTTGTGACACTTTTAATAAAGCATTCATTTAGCATATATCTTATTAATGTATATTCTTTTTGTTTGCTCTTCTTCGCCTTTTCGTATTTTTTTGTTGAAACTTTGCTTTTAAACATTGCTTTGTTTACTCTTTTACAATTGGGCTATCTTTATGAAGAAAAATATAAGAAATTAAAACTCTTTGCAGATATTTCCTACATGGTTATTACTGTGAATACTTTAATTCTGCTTATTGGAAGAGATCATTTTTATTTAGATGTTGAAATGCCATTTATTTCTCCAATACTTGCTCTATGGTCTTGTATTAATTACATTCTTTATACAAGAAAAGTAAAAAACTATTGGCAGAAAGTGACTTTATTAAATATAGTTGTGCATCTATGTGCTTTATTATGTATTGGGCTTTTTGTTTATTTTAATGCCTATCCACTTTTATATATTATTGCATTTATGGTGTTTTCTCTTTATTCGGATAAAAAGTCTATCTTGAAAAAAACTCTTGTTTTTTCTATACCACTTTTGTTTTATTACTATTATAACCTTGATATAACACTTATGAATAAATCTTTAATTTTATTTGTAAGTGCTTGTATACTTATACTTTTTGCTCTTTATAATAAAAGATTTTTAAAAGTAGATAGCTTTAAAGAAGAGAGTGAATATGCTTAATGTATTAAGTAAAAAAATTATTTTTCTTTTTGTATTCTCATTATTTATTGCATTCCCTTTACTTACGCATGCAAATCTAAGCAAAAAAGAAGATTATATAAATATTAAGAATAATGAATTTGATAAAAGTAAATTAGATAATAAAGATTTTAATGAGTTAAATTTAGAAACTGTAAATTTTAGCGGGGCAAATTTAGAAAGCTCTACTTTTATTTCTAGCAATCTTACAGGGGCACAATTGATAAATTGCGATTTAGAAAATGCAAATTTTGTAAGGGCAAATCTTACAAATGCTATTCTTTCAAAGGCAAATATGAAAAGAGCAAATATGAAAAAAAGCACAATTTATGCCTCTGATTTTTCTTTTGCAGATCTTTCTCATACAAATTTTAGAGATGCAGAAATTTTTGATTGTAATTTCACAGGGGCAAAGCTGGAAAATGCAGATTTTACAAATGCTGACTTGACGGGTTCTTATATTCTTGTAGATGGTATAAGGTATAGTTTTATTGGCTTTGAAAAAGCAAACTTTCTTCTATTTGTTACTGCAAGCAAGAAAGAGTATAAAATTGAGGTTATTGGAAAAGTAAAGATAAAGAATAAGCTAGATTAGCTTGCAAAAATATTTAGCAAGGCCTTACATATACAAACCATTCCAGAAAATGCTATAGCAAGTAAGATTATTTTTTTGAATGTTTTTACATTTATTCTTTTTTCAATGGGATGTGATAGTGCTAAACCAACAATAACAGTAGGCACGCCAAAATATAGGTATTTTAATAATTCAGCAGTATACAAACCTGATGAGGCATGGACAATGGCTGCTATCACGCAATTAAGAAAGACTGAAAAGGAAATTGTTGAGAAAAACATTTCCTTTGACCAGCCAGAATAGATAGCATATATCACAAGCGGTGGTGATGATAAAGTGATAGAAGTATTTGTAAAACCAGATATAAAGCCTGCTAATGAAGCAGTTGAAATCTTGTCATCGTGTGGCACTTCTTTATGCGGAATGACTTGCATAATAAAGTAGATGATAAGCATTGTGCCTGCAAAAAGTTGTAAGGAAGTGCTTGAAATAAAAAATAAAACGTATCCACCAGCTATAGAGCCAGGAATGGCTGCTAAAGTAATGGGAATAAGAGCTTTGTAATTGATATGATCTCTAAAGGTGATAATTCGTGAAAAAGAAGTAGCAATAACTAAGAGAATAGATATAGGAAGCAGTATCTTAGGTGGTAAGTAGAATGCGGTAATAGGCATGGCAACCATTGCTGAGCCAAAAGAAGTGAGACCGCTAATAAAAGAGCCAAGAAACCATGCAAGAACAAATACTATAAGACCTTCTTCCA
>CAYJHN010000173.1:2767-4426 GCA_964369985.1 uncultured Desulfovibrionaceae bacterium
CAAACAAATCGCACCAGCTACAAAAATAACAATTAAGACAAGTTTTCTAAAAAGCATTTTATTTACTCGTTTGCTTACAGGGTAGGCTAAAAGAATTCCAAAAAGAACTGAAGGGATAATTGTGTATATATAAGGTAGCATATCTAATGTATACAGACCTGAAAAGGCATAAATCCCCATGGTAACAATACATATAAAGAATGTTGATAAGCTGATAGTTGAGAAAAAAGTTTCTTTTGACCAGCCAACTAATATTGCGTAAATGCCTATTGGTGGGCCTGAAAATGCAACAGAAGTATTGAGAAAACCTGAAGCAAAGCCAGTAGCTATGCTTTTTGTTATACTGTCAGGGTATGTTTTTTCGCCCTTTGGCATAAGTTGCCAAATAATAAAGAAAAGCATAACCAAACCAGCAAAGATCTGTATTTTCTGCATAGAAATAAAAAGCAGTATGTAGGCACCAAGAACAGAACCTGGAACAGAGCTTATTGTCAATGAAATTACAGCTTTAGTGTTTA
Source organism: uncultured Desulfovibrionaceae bacterium (assembly GCA_964369985.1). Classification (GTDB taxonomy): domain Bacteria; phylum Desulfobacterota; class Desulfovibrionia; order Desulfovibrionales; family Desulfovibrionaceae; genus CAYJAZ01. Next base: position 3,286 of record CAYJHN010000173.1, read on the forward strand.
TATGTGCTTTATATAAAAGATACATTGCAAGAGAAAGGCAAGTAACTGCAACTACAGTAATGGGCACAATGGACGTTGGTGGTAGATAGGAAATTGTTATTGGTAAGGCCACCATTGCTCCGCCAAGTCCTGTAATTCCAGCCATAAAACCGCCAATAAACCACGCTATAGCAAAGACATAGAGCTCTTCCATTTTGTATATCCTTTATAAAGTTATTTAGTATGCTTAGGCAAAAAATCCTGTAGCTGCTCTGTAAAGGCAAAGTAAGGCTGAAATTGCAATAATAATTAATACAATTTTTACAAAAAGTTTTTTATTGATTTTTTTCTCAATAGGGTAGGCACAAATCAAACCAATAAGTGCTGCTGGTATTGCTTGGTATAAAAAAGGAAGCATTTCTTTTGAATATAAACCACTTGTAGCGTGAACAGCAGCGGCCATTGAGCAGTTTAACACAATAGAAACACTTAAAGTTGAGAAAATTTCTTCTTTTTTCCAGCCAACTAAAAGTGAGTAAATAGCAACTGGAGGGCCACCCATTGAAATAGATGAGTTAATAAATCCTGATGAAAAACCCGCAACAACAGCACTAGGCAAGTTTTCAGGATATACTTTTTCTGGTTTTGGGATAATTTGCCATATCACATATAAAAGCATAAATCCGCCTGCTAATAATTGAATACTGGCAGGTGATATTATTTTTAGAAGAAAGCCACCCATAATAGCACCAGGCAGTGCTGCTAGAGTTATAGGAACAAGGGCTTTAAAATTTATTCCTGCTCTATAAATTACTATCATATATGAAGAAATAATAATAACCATAATAACAGTAAGTGGCACTAGCATATGTGGTGGAACAAGTGGCGTTATGAGCGGAAGAACAACCATAGCAGAGCCAAAAGAGGTAAGACCATTCACAAAACCTGAGATAAACCATGCACCCATAAAGAGCAATGAAGCTAATTCCATAAAACAAAACATCCAAAAAAATTTTTCTTAATTCTATAGTAAATTAATAAAAAAGCAAGTCTATTTTTTATATGAAAATATAATCTATCTAAAACATAGTAATAAAATAAAAAAACCGCTTACTGTGTGAGTAAGCGGTTTAGAGAGAGTAGCTTTTTATTCAGTTACTAA
>CAYJHN010000174.1:0-2362 GCA_964369985.1 uncultured Desulfovibrionaceae bacterium
CTTCACTTCGTTCAAATATTCCTGCTATTTCAAGACACGTTTTTGAAAGAGTGGACGCAAATTTTGCAATAAATTGTGATGAAATCAAGCAAAAAGGCATATACGGCATGATTGTAGCAAGTTCAAATTACGGCCAAGGTTCAAGCCGTGAACATGCCGCACTTGCACCAAGACATTTAGGTATAAGAATTGTTTTAGTTCAGTCATTTGCACGTATTCATAGGGCAAATCTTGTAAACTTTGGCATTCTTCCTCTTTTATTTGAAAATGAAGCTGACTATAATAAAATCAGCCAACATTCAAAAATCAGCCTTGATTTAGCAAATTTTGCACCGCAAAAAACTGCTACTCTTGTTTTAGATAATAAAGAACAGATTCAAGTAACAAATGACCTCACACAAAACGAGTGGGAAATCATTCAAGCTGGCGGCTTTTTAAACTTCATCAAACAAAAAATTTCAGCATAAAAGGTAACACATGTTAGACAGTATTCGTAACAACTCACAGTCAATCTGGGTAAAAATTGCTTTTGCACTTATTATCCTTGTTTTCGTTTTTCTTGGTGTTGGTTCATTCCAAGCAACTTCTGGCATTATTGCTAAAGTAAATGGCATTGAAATAAACGAACAAGAATTTGTTCAACTTTACTCTGAACAAGCAGAAAATCTACGTCAGCAATTTCCAGATCTCAATGAAGAGCAATTAAAAAGCATGGGTTTTGCAAACTTTGTGTTAGAAAGCCTTATTGTGCGTACTTTATTGCAAGAAGAAGCAAAAAGAACTGGCATTAGCATTACTCCAAAAGAATTATTAGAAATTATTGCTACATTTCCTTTTGCAAAGGGAGCTGATGGCAAATTTAGCAAAGAAGTATATTTAGCTGCATTGAAAAACGCGGGTCAATCTCCAAAAGCTTTTGAAGAAAATCTTGCAAACCAAATGCTTGAAGAAAAATTCAGACAGTTTTTTGCAAACTTTAGCTACACTTCACCTGACTTAGCAAAACAAATGTATGACTACCAGCTTTCAGAAAGAGCTTTTGAAGCTTATTTAGTTGAAATCGCTCCACTTGTTGATAGTGTAGAAGTAAGCGAAGAAACATTAAAAGAATTGTATGAAAAAACAAAAGCAACTTATATTGTTCCTGCAAATATGTCATTAGAAATGATTGAAATCACACCTGAAAAACTTTCAAAACCTGATGAAATCACAGAATCACAAAACGAAAATGAAAACCATGCAAATAAAGCAATATATGACACACCACCATCCGTAACAGCCTCAAATAATGTTTTTTCCTTAGCTGAAAATGCAAGTGAAGAAGAAAATGCAAAAGCACAAGAAATCATTAAGCAAGTTCAAGAAAAATTAAATAATAATGTTCCTTTTGCAGATGTTGCTAAAGAATTTTCACAAGATCCTGGCTCAGCACAAAGTGGCGGAAGCTTAGGCACTTTTACTCGTGGTCAAATGGTAAAACCATTTGAAGAAGCAGCTTTTGCTTTAGAGCAAGGCAAGATATCTGATCCAGTACGTTCGCAATTTGGCTACCATATCATCTTAGTAGAAAATAAAATCCCTGCAAAAGAATTAGACAGCAAAACTAAAAGAGACGTTATTGCAGCTAAACTAGCTCATACAAAAGCAACATCACAACTTCAAAGCCTTGCAGATAGTCTTTTACTTCAAGTTCATGGCAACTCTGACGCAAGCGAAGCTGCAACAAAAGCAGGTCTTTCACTAGACAAAAAAACGCTACTTACTCCTGCTGAATTAAAAGTAGAATACGGCATTTCTGATGCAGACATTCAACTCTTACAAAATAATGAAATTAATACATTTACAAAATCAGCTATAGCAACAAATAAAGGCCTTATCATAGCTAAAGTAACAGAAAAAAATGCTGAAAAAGCACAAGATTTTGATCAAGTAAAAGAGCAATTACTCACAATTGCAAAGCAAACAGCAGCAAATGAAGAAGCAAAAAACATGGCTGAAAGCATGCTCAAAGATGTAAGTGCTATTGCTGCTAACAAACTTGAAAAAGCACAAATCAACAGAGCTGGTGCTTCAACTCTTGGCGTAAACACTGAGCTTGCAGACGCACTTTTTGATGTACAACCTAATTCTGACTGGCTCAAAAATGCCTACTTACTTGACAATGCATACGCAATTATCAAGCCTTTAAACGAAATTCCTGCTTCACAAAGCAATTGGGATTTACAAAAAGATATGATGACTGCACAAATACAAAGTTCACGTAATGGTATTTTAATGTCTTTATTTATCGAAGAACTTCGTAGAACTGCAGAAGTACAAGTTCTAAACCAAGCCTATTTTCAATAAGCAATAAAAAATAATA
>CAYJHN010000174.1:2462-4035 GCA_964369985.1 uncultured Desulfovibrionaceae bacterium
AAAATAAAAAGAAAAGCATGGCACAAAACACTTTATTAAAAAGCTCGGGACTTGCATCAAGTCGCCTAAATGACCATAACTCTAGTTTTTTATCCAGAGTTAATTGGGCTTTGCTTTTCTTTACTTTAATGCTTATTTCAATAGGCCTTATTAATGCTGCATCAACAAGTGTTATCATCAACGATTCTGGCATCATAGAATACGATGCATTTTTGCAAAAACAAATGATATGGGCTGGAATGGGTTTATGTTGCATGCTTATTGTAAGTTTTATCAACTACCATCATCTTGCCTTTATTGCCTACCCATTCTATTTCTTTGTTATTATTTTACTTATACTTGTGCCTATAGTTGGTGTAAGTGGTGGTGGTGCACAAAGATGGCTAAACATTGGCTTTATGAATATTCAGCCAAGTGAATTTGCAAAATTTGCTGTTTTGATTGTGGGTGCAAAAGCACTTGCAAAAGACGGTGACACTCTTTCTTGGACACGCCTTATTAAAGTTTCTATAATTGGACTTATCCCCTTTGCTCTTGTTGTTATTCAACCAGATTTAGGAACTTCGCTTATTCTTCTCTTTATCTTAGGCGGTATTGTTTTATTTCACGGTATAAAATGGCGTGTGCTTAGGGTTTTACTTATTATTATTCCACTTGCACTGCCTTTTGCATGGCTCTATTTGAAAGATTACCAAAAGCAAAGAATACTTACCTTTTTAGACCCAACCAAGGATCCGCATGGTTCTGGTTATAATATCATTCAATCGCAAATAGCTATAGGTTCAGGCGAATTTTTTGGTAAAGGTTTTCAACATGGTTCGCAAAACCAATTACAATTCTTACCTGAAAAACACACGGACTTTGCCATTGCTGTTTTAGCAGAAGAGTGGGGTTTTGTTGGAATTTTATTTACACTAACTGTGTTTTGCCTTTTTTTATATTCTATATATAATGGAGCAAAGAATTCAAAAGATAGATTTGGCTCTCTACTTTGTGCCGGTATCTTCTTTTACTTTTTTTTACAAATACTTATTAATATAGGTATGGTAGTTGGCATCATGCCAGTTGTTGGTATGCCGCTACCCTTTATTTCTTATGGTGGTTCTGCTATGCTTGTAAACTGCTTACTCATTGGAATTGCACTCAATGTTTCAGCACCACGAGCTTTATACTAAAAACGAGGAGTGACTATGCCTGTTAACACAACATACCCATTTATGGAATTTTCTTTACTTCTTTTATTTTCAACACTACTTGCCTTCTCATTGTTTTTTCTCTGCGTTGAACAAGTTTTTGTATTATCAAAAGCAAAAAGAACGCAAAGGTCAATTTACCATAAAAGAGCAATGCAAGGTTCTCAGCTCGCTTTTTCGCTAAGTATTATTTCATCAGCAGTAGTGGCAATCTTTTATAAAGAACTTTCACTTGCACTGTCTTTTTCTGTAGGCACAATTCTCTTTACACTTTTTTGGCTTATAGCAATCAAGAATCAAAGTTCAACCTTCTCATTTATTTCAGGCTTTTTCTCTTTACTTTTTTCATTGTCTTTAGCTATTTTCTTATATGGTTCTAG
>CAYJHN010000174.1:4045-4423 GCA_964369985.1 uncultured Desulfovibrionaceae bacterium
TAATTACCCAATGACTTTCTTGTTTGGACTTGTTCCAGCTGATACAAGCGTTATAAACTTCACAGCAGAACTTCATAAAGTATTTGTGCCATATGTGCAATTTTCAAATCAAAAAATCTATCTTTTACTTTCATACTTCTTATTTTTAATACTTTCAGGCAACAGTATTGCTGCAGCTATGCAATTACAAAATACTTTATTTTCACGCAGAAAAGACGATTTTGGAAGAGATTACTATTCATCAACTATGACAGAATTAGGTAAAAGTGCCTTTAGATCCACATTTTCGCTTTGTTTGCTCATTATTTGTTTTATTGCTCTTTCATACACGCAGCACAACTATATGCCTTTTAAGTTAAACCAGCTTACTACTATATT
>CAYJHN010000175.1:0-4416 GCA_964369985.1 uncultured Desulfovibrionaceae bacterium
CAACAGATCTATGCAATTTCACTAAACATTGCGTATAAGTGCGTTTTAACCCAAGCGTTGTACCTTGCTCAGTATCTGCATTAATAGGCATCATACAAATCAAACTTTCGTAAGGTAAACCAATTACTGCATGTTTTACTTGAATATTATCAAACTTTAATATATTATTTTCAATATGATATATTTCATTCATTGATCCGTTTATCAAAAGCTTTATATCTGCATTAATTAAATGTTCTGGTACAGCAATTTCACTAACTGCTTTGTCATAACTATATATAAGCGATGAATCCAAGAAACAAGCTTCTTCAATTTTAGCATTTTGTCCAAAAGGTTCAGCTAAATATTCCAAATACAGCTTATTTTTACCATCAATTTCTCTTTCAACAAGACAGACGACGATATCTTGATTTTTACCAGAAATAGTACAAATTGAAATAAATTTTCCTTGAGTTTCGTGCTCAGCCCACGCAAAAATTTCCTGTTCTTTCAAATAGGTAAGCGAAAAACACTTGCCATCTTCACGAACACAATAAAGAGTTGAATTTGGACTTTGTTGATAACAATATTGTTTTAATGAATATTCACCAAATAAATCAGGCGTTAAAAGAGTTAAATCACTACCAGCATAGCCATCTTTTTCTAAAGAATAATATAAATCACGTATTTTTGCATTGTATTTTTGTGCGTGCAACACGCTATTGCCTATGATTATTGGAGGAATTTTAGTAGATCCAAAATAAGATTGAGTTGAAATTAAAACCTCTTTTGCCGTGATTGGCGAACCAGTGCCATTATTTCCGCTGACTTTATATTCAGCTCCAGCAGTCCCTATAAGCAAATCTCCAAAAGATACAGCCCATTGTATAGCATCAATACTACCGCTTGCTAATGTGTATTCTACTGGGGCGTCGTCTTGCAAAGGGCGTGATTTTCTAAAGTTTTCAAAATCCCCTGCTCTAGACATGTAAAATGTTTGACCATTTTTTTTAGCACCAGCAAGCACCATTCTTTGTTGATGAAAAGTAACAAAAGAAGGATTGTTCCCATCTTCAAAAGGAAAATAATCTTCTTGTGGCGTGTCGGAAGTATCAGGCTCGTAATTTTGATCTTTAAAGGAAAGTTTTGTTGTTGTTGCAATATATCCATAATATCCAATAGCTTCCTTATAAATATTATATTCAAGAGCATTTTCAACTTTTTGCCAGCTTAGACTTACATGATCTCCTACAATCCACTCTGTAGCGTACCTCCCCATACAAGACGCACTTTGTGAAGCTATTGAAGAAATACCATTTTTATCAACTGCAACAATCTTATATTTCAACTCATACGACTGTGAGGCAACGCTTTGCCCCGACTGCACAGAGCCAGAAATAAATTGTGCATTCACTGAAGTTGGAGCTTCAAGGGAACTATTAAAGTGAACTTCTTCAATACTCCATTCATAATCGGGATATGAGCCACGACGCATAAATTTGTGTAAAGGATAATCTTCATGTGCAAGATAAACAATATCGCCAACTTGAGCATAAGAAAGCAAAATTTTATTCTCCTTCACTACACCATGAATATAAGGACTTTGAATAGTAGCAAGCCACGCTCTTTCGATGCTATAAATATGTATAAAGGCTTTATCAACAAGATATTCATTTTCTTGTATTTTTTTTACTTCAAACAAGAGAATGTAATTATGCTCTTTTTCTGTATTAAAAGTAAAAGGTATAATAATTTCATTCCTTTGTTCATTGCTTGAAAGTTCATTCATTTGAACAGCTTTTTCGTTTATGCTTGCTAAAAACTTCAAACCTGATCTTCTTTTTACAGCACCGTGAACTTGTGGAATAAAATTCTTCATTTTCCTTGCTAATGACGGATATTTAGCTAAATTATACCTACTTTCAAGTAATTCAGAGGCTAAACCACCATTAAAATTTGACCAAGAATACCTCATAAGGCCCCTCACTTAGCTATATTAATTATTGATAAGTATTTCTACCCATGTATCTATTTTTTTAGACTTTTTCCTTGAAGATGCTTCATTTTGTATTGCCTGCGAAAGCTTATGTTGATAGAGCTGATTTATAGATTTAAGTTTTGTATTATTGTCTTTCAATAAAGGAGTGCAAATACAAGAAGCGAGCTTATAGGCAAGCATTTCAACAAATGAATCGTCTGTAAAAGAAATATTTTCATTTATATCAGCAGTATAAACAAGAATACATTCATCAATATTGCAAACAAGGCTAAGACTTTCTTCGTGCATCTGCACAATTTCATACTCTTGTGTATCAAGGCTATTTTCAAAAGCTTTTGCACTTTTTGATTTAGTCAAAAGAGCGTGTATTTTCAAGCAATTATCTGGTAAAGCATAAGCGTAAGCATATTGATTTTCATATTCTTTTGCCACTGGTATACTTGAAAGAAAGCTTCTTTTTTGAGCAAATGAATATGGAAAATCCCTCAAAGCACTTCGCCTAGCCAAAGCCCAATAATTTGCACAAACTAAGGCTTCAAGGCTTGCTTCATTTTCAGAAGCTATGGTATTAACACCTAAAAATCCAAGAGCCATATTCCAAATTTCAATCTTTCCTACTGCCATAGAAAAAGCTCCTTTTTTACGCCTACCTCTAATTTATATATTAGAAGTAGGCGATATTATACGTTTATTAAGCTATTAATACGCCCTTATCAAAATACATGCCCTCAGCATATTCTTGTTCATCTTCTCTCACTAAAGCACAAAGCACTTTTCCAGCTGTGAATGTACCCTCAGCACTTACAACAAGTTTAATCCAGCGTTTTTGTGTACTTTGCGGTAAAAACTTGTAGGGAACTTTTACACCACTTTGTAAATCACTTGCACTTAAACTAAAAGTTGAACCCGTAATTACCGTAAAAGAGCCATTTTCACTTTCAGATTCATGCAAGGAAAAATTTAAAGTGCTTCCACCCTTCAAATCTTCACTTACATTGAAATAAAAAAGAATATTTTTTCTGCCCGCTTGAATAAAACCAGTATCAACAGCCTTAATATTTGCACTTTGAGTTGGTAATCCATCGCAAAGTATGGTATTTTTGTCTAAAATCATATAATTCTCCTCTACTTAGATTGATTGTAATTTCATAAAAAAATGTTTAAAAAACAAAGAATTAAATAACCTTTTCACTTGAAATAATAGCATCACACTGTCTAATTGGCCTGCCATGAAGTACTGCTACTGCCGAAGAGTTAAAGTATTCACCATAAGTTAAATGTACGCCCTTTGGATCTGTTGATTGAAGTTCAAGAGCTGTCAAAACATCTTGATTACAATACCAAATGGCATTGTTACGCAAATGTTCTGGAATAAGATTCTTGGCTTTAACAGTGAACTTTCTCATGTCAATATAGCCACTTTCGCCGTAAGTAAGCTGCAATTTATCTACAGGAATATTTGCTATACGAACGCAAGCACGCCAATCTCTCACAGCAAGTCCAACTTGCCAAATATGCTTTTCTTCTAAAGCTTCGTAGCGTCCGCCTTTATCGTCAGAAACGGTTTGTCTACCTAAATCCTCGCTAGACAAGCCAGCTTTTGTATTTTTTGGATAAAGACCATGAACGGTTCTATCGCCCCAACTTACAAGCCAAAGTGAGGTCATATTTCCTGTTTTGCCGCCAGCATCTATCACATTTGGTGCATCTTTAGCTGGATAGCGTTTTGATAAGCCATTAAATTTTTCAGGCGATAATGCTGTATCCCCATAAAATAAAGTGCGTGCAACCTCTTGCCTCATAGCCTCAGCATGTCCAATACTTTCAGAAAGTCTAAAAGCTTTTGCCTTATCGCCATATAAATTACACTCACGCTCATCAATAAAAAAGCGAGATTCAAGCATTCCGCATGCTTCATTTACATGCGAATATGTACCCTTGCTCGGTAAAGTTCCTTCATAAAGCTTTGTCCAATAAACTTCTGGAAGGCCAGTGCGTATTCTTGTTAAATGCCCATTGGTTTGGTTAGATTCCATAAGCGGAACATCTGAAAGTATGTCATTTGTTTGATTCATCAATTCAATAACATCACCAGCTTTCTCGCCTTTGTAAAAATCTTCCAATTCATGTAAAGATGCAACTAATCCTCTCATTTTCAGACTCCTTTTTTAGATTATTTAATTTAAAAATAAAATTTAATTGCAGAAAGATTTTTTTAAATTCATCTATCTATATAAATATCTATAAATAGATATTAGTAGATAAATTTAAAGAATAAGCATTAATATATTGTTTAATCTCTTATTTATACAATCTTTCATAAAGCGGCTTATTTTTCTTTGCGTTTTGCCCATGAATAAAGCTATCTTCATTGAGTTTTTTCCCTAAATTAATAAAGAATTTTACAACAATAGGATGCGAGCCATAGCCACTTTCAT
>CAYJHN010000176.1:0-4388 GCA_964369985.1 uncultured Desulfovibrionaceae bacterium
AAAGCACTTTTAAAGTGACTGAAGCATATTATGAATGGTCAAAAGGCAAAGCTTTCTTTATGTATGATGATTGGATTCATTTTCCTATGGTAAGTATGAAAGCTTTTGGAACAGAAATTTTTAAAAACAAACAAATTGACTGGAATAATCTTTATTTCAAAGAACTTATGCGTCCGCTATTGCGAGCAGGTATTAAAGGTGAAGTTTGCCTTATGCCTGGTTATTCAACAAAAGCCATTATGATTGATAAAGCTATTGCAGGAGTTGAATCAACAGCAAGCTTGATTTATTTCAAAGACACTGTAACCCACGAGGATAACTCAATAACGCCTTTGAAAGTAAAAGCTGTTCCTGTGCCTTATTTTGAAAAAGGCAAAAGAGTTGCACTTCAAAGAGGAACAGGCCTTGCTGCATTAAAATCAACAAAAGAAAAAGAAAAAGCAGCGGCTTTGTTTGCAAAATGGATTACTTCTGAAAAGATTAATTTAGAATTTGTTATGTATGGTGGCTACCTTCCTGTTCGCAAAAGTGATTTTGAAACACTCAAAAATAATTTTGACAGTATTAAATTTGAAAAAGAAGCTTTTCGTTCACTTTATGAAACAATTGCAAAAATTCATAATGAAAATTCTTTTATGACAGCACCTTCATTCCCTGCTTATGGCGACATTGAACAAGTTTTCCCTGAAGCTTTACGTCTTGTACTTGCTAATAATAATGCTATTTGGATGAAAAACGAGAACAAAAACGAAGAGTTTTTAAATAAACTTATTGAACAATCCTTTATTCAATTAAAAGAAGCTTATAATATAAAGATGCAGGAAAGGATGTAATGCAAAAGTTATTATCTGTGATCCCAACACGATATTCATTAAGAATGCGTTTATTTTTAAGCTTTTCCATGCTTATCATGCTCATGCTTTTATGCGCACTCCCCTTTTTCTATGCTTTTGATTTGTTTGACAGACCAAAGAAAGAAATTTCAGAAGCATTAGATAATTATCTTGTGAATTATAAAGAAAGTGTTGTCTATCAATTTGATAATATTGCTGCATATGGAATACAGCTAAATAAAAAACTTGTAAGTGAAATAGAAAAAACCTTAGATGAAAATGGTCTTAAGTCATTTAGTTCTGTTACAGATAACAAAAAAGTTATTGTTGAACTTGAAAAAAGAACAAGTAAATTGCTTGAAAATTCTTTATTAATTTCTAAATCAAGCGGAGCTTATGTAACTTTTAATACTACTATTAATTCTGCTTTATCAAAAACAACAAAAAGCTATAGTGGTGTATATTTAAAAATAAGCAATCTTGATAATTCTAATGATATAGACCCAACTATCTTTTTACTGCGTGGTATACCAGAGCTTACAGACTATAATGATATAGAATTTCATAATATGTGGGAAATGGAATTTTCTGAAAAGGAAACTATAGTTTCTGCTTTTGAACGCAATTATGACAACATAGATTTTAATAAGCGATATAGTTATTTAGAGCCACATTATATAAAGAATTCTTTAGAAAAAGTTATTTTAATGGTAACGCCTCTTGTGGGAAGAACAGGCGAAGTTTATGGTTTATGCGGCCTTGAGATCAGTACATTTTTATATAATTTATCGCATCGTGGAATAAAGCCTTCAATTGAAGATATTAGCGGTCTTATTGCGTTAAAAAAGCCAGAAAACAGAAGTTCTCATTTTCTTTTAGATAGGCATTTTTCACACGGAAATTCATTTTTAGAAGCGCATGCTGGCGATGAATACACCTTTGGCGACGAAGAATTTTATGACACTTTTCTCAATAATGGCTACGGTTTTGTAGCAAAAGAAACAATTTTTGAACCCTCTGCACTCGAATTAGAAAATGACGGCATAAAGTGGCATATTATATCAATGCTGCCAAAAGAAATCGAAGAGGAAATGATAAAGAATTATTACTTTTTTATTGCTATTTCATTTTCTGCTTTTGCCCTTATCGCCTTTATTCTTTCGTATTTTCTTGTATACAGAGTTTCTTCACCAGTGCTTGATAGCATTAGAAATATTAGAGAAGGAAAAGAAACAAATTCTGATGTTTTAGAATTTAATGATTTAATTGAATATATTAAATCAAAAGAAAATAAATTAAAAGAAAAACAAGAAACTAAAGAAAATCAGCAAATAGTAAAAGATGAAAATCCTTTGCAAGCAGATATTTCTTCCTATCAACTTGTTTTAGATCAATTAAATACGCTCACAAAAACAGAAAGAAAGGTTTTTGAACTTTATATGCAAAATCTAAATCCACATCAAGCAGCTGAAACATTAAATCTTTCTATTCACACCATACGCACTCATAATAGAAATATTTTTAGCAAACTTTATGTTTCTTCGCATAAAGAGCTTATGGTTTATATTAATATGATGGTAGGAGCAGATAAATTTAACGAAAAAATAAAGAGCAAGCACTCCAAAAAAAGATAAGAACAATGTGCTTATTGGCACATTTACGAAAGTTATTATTTATTGTAAAAAATGAATATCTTTATATTTTTTTTGAGAGGAGTGGCTTATGTCAAATGATAGTTACACCGAAGTAACAACGACAAGCTTTGTACAGCGCATCGGAAATTCGATTAAGGGCATTATTACAGGTTTAGTACTTATTGTTATTGGTACTGGCCTACTTTACTGGAATGAAGGCAGAAGCGTGAGGCAGGCAGGTGCAATTGCAGAAGCAGAATTAATTACTGTGGATATGCCAAATATCGACACAATTGATCCTAGCTTTAACGGTAAAGTGGTCTATGCCAAAGGCGAAGCAAAAACAAAGGATATAATTACTGATACTATCACAAATGTAAGCACAAATGCGATCAAACTTGATAGAGAAGTAATGTATTATCAGTGGGTTGAAAATAAAGAAACAAGTACCACAAAAAAATCTGACGGCAGCGAAGAAAAGAAAACCACCTATACCTACACAAAAGAGTGGACTTCTTCCCCTATACCTTCTTCTTCTTTCAAAATTACTGATGGCCACCAAAACACATCAATATTCAATCTTCCTCTCGAAAGCGAACAATTTCTTGCAAAAGATGTAAGTTTTGGTGCTTATAAACTTCCAGAATTTATCGTAGGTGGAATTTATAATTATGAACTTTTAAATGTTCAACTAACAAAAGAACAAATTGCTGATTTAAAAAGCAAGTTAGCTATACCTGTAGAAACAATACCTGTACAACAAAGTGTGCAAACAAATACGCAATATTCGCAAAACGCACAAGAAGAGAAAGCAAGAGAAAATATTGATCAACAAAATCAAGAATTACAACAAGCACAGCAGCAAAATGTTCAAAATCAGCAAATGCCACAAAGTGCTCCACTCAAATATGTTCACATCAATGCAAATGAAATTTACTTAGGTGTTAATCAAGGAAATCCAAATATTGGTGATGTAAAAATCATCTATCAACAAAATAAAGATACAGACATCTCTTTAATTGCAAAAGTAAATGGCAACACTTTTGATCGCTTTGTTGCATCTAACGGAAATAGTTTCTTTAAATTATCAAGCAAACAAGAATCTAAAGAAATGCTTTTTCAGTCAGCCAAAGATTCAAACACGATGATGACATGGATATTGAGAGCTTTAGGTGTTCTTCTTGTTATTGTTGGCTTAAAAACAGTGCTTGCTCCTCTTGCCATTGTTGCTGACATTATTCCTTTAGTTGGCGAGCTTGTAGCAATGGGAACTGGACTTGTAGCAACTTTAGTTGGCCTTGCGTGGTCTTTTGTTATTATTGGCATTGCCTGGATCAGATTTAGGCCAATGCTTGCATTTGCCCTTATATGTGTAGCTCTTGTAGTCTTTGCCTTTACAGTTTGGAAAGGTAAAAGCAAAAAAAATGAAGCCACAGCACATGAAAATGCAGATCACGCCTAATCTTCAAGTATGTAGCCAATATGTAATCAAATAGTAAAAGCTTTATAATAAAATTCCCCCTTTTATTAAAGCAAAAAAATACTGAACCCCCAAAAATATAGAAAGAGGTTCAGTATTTTTTTTTGCAACATTGCCACTTAGTCTTTTGTTTCGCCATTAGGACTAAGAAAATAGTAGGAGTTTACGAAAAACCAAGCTTAGTTTGAATAAAATTTCTAAACAATAAATTGATTATCTTTATTGTAAAGTGTTCTGTAACCAAAGTTTAAGGATAAAAAAACAGTCAAGCAAACAACAGTTGAGATACAAATAGTAATTGAAATCTGATAAAGTATTGCTGACATAGGCGATTCACCCGATAAAATTTGCCCTGTCATCATTCCAGGTAATGAAACAATGCCCATGCCAAGCATAGAGTTTATTGTAGGCAATAAAGCTGTTTCAAGTGCATTGTTTACC
>CAYJHN010000177.1:0-4357 GCA_964369985.1 uncultured Desulfovibrionaceae bacterium
GAGAAGTAAAGGTTGCACCTGGGGAAAAAGGCCCTTGAACAGATACAGCTGAAGCACCTATAGGACTTTCAGTTACTCCACTAACATTACCGTAAATAAATAGATTTTCGCTTTGCGCGTTTACCTGAGAAGAATTAAACCCCTCAAGAAGTGTAAATGCCTCAGCCCCTGCAGGCACTGCAAGCATAGTAGCTACAGCAAGAGAGCCAAAAACATTTAAAAGTTTGCATTTCTTTAATACTGACATATAACGCTTTTTTAAATTTTTAAATCCATTTTTATTTTGCATAAAATACTCCTTGTAGCACAAAATAAGTGTTTATTGTATAGAAATATTTCTATACTTATAATTCTTATAACACAAAAAGGATAAAAAATCAAGATATTCTTTTTTCTTCAAGTATAGTGAGTGAATAAGCTATATAATTTTTATATCTACAACATTGCTTAAGACAATATTAACAATTTAGAGCAGTTTCAAAATTTATTGAAACTGCTCTAATTCAAATCTCATTTAATAGATTTATTTCGTATTTCTTGTAAACTTATGATTGTAACTGATTGATAAGCTCATTTAATTTTGAAGCTTGTTCAGCTAAATCATTAACAGCAAGTGTTGCTTCACTCATGTTAACTGACATTGTGTTTGCACTATTGGTTACAGTGCTAAGGTTTTGGTTGATTTCCTCAGAAGTTGAGCTTTGTTCTTCAGCTGCAGTTGCAATTGATTGAATTTGATCTGAAGAATTTTCAACTAAAGCAAGTATTTCATCAAGACTAGAACCAGCTAATCTTGCTTGCTCAGTTGCTTCTGCTATATTGCTCACAGAAGAGTCTACATTCTTCATATTTGTTTCAACACTTGCTTGTACGCTATTAATTGCATTTCCAACTTCAACAGTGGCATGCATTGTTTTTTCCGCAAGTTTTCTTACTTCGTCAGCAACAACAGCAAATCCACGTCCAGCTTCACCGGCTCTTGCTGCTTCAATAGCAGCGTTCAATGCGAGTAAGTTTGTTTGATCAGCAATATCTGAAATAACATTCATAATTGCATTAATTGATTCAGCGTCTTCGCCTAATTGTAGCATATCTTGTTTGAGTTGTTTAGCTTGTTGGTCAACATCAGCAATACTATTAACAACATCTTCAACAATTTTTGCGCCATGGTCAGCTTTTGCTCTTGCATCTCCAGCTACAGTAGATGCATTACCAGCACTTCTTGCAACTTCTAAAACAGTAGAGTTCATTTCTGTCATTGCAACAGAAGTAGATTCTATTTGGCTAAGTGAAACAATGGCTGCTTGTTCTGCTTGGCCAATTTGTGAGCTTAATTCAGTAGCTGTTGAGGCAACTCTTTGTGAAATTTCTGTTGCATTTTTAGCTACATCCATAATTGTTTCTTGTAATTTCTTTTCTTCTGTAACATCTAAAATAAGTTGCATTATACTTAAAAGTTTACCTGCATTATCTAACATTGGCACAGCAAAATATTTAATATATAAGCTTGCACCTTGTGGATGAGCTATTGTTTCACCGCGAGCAGGTTTTAGAGTTGCTATTGCTTTTGCTAATGCGTCGCTTGCTGTTCCGCTGTCTTCTCTGTTCATTATTTGTTTACATGTTTTATCAGTAAAAGCATCACCACAAGCATTTCTGCCAGCAGCATTTAAATATCTTACTTTTTGATCTGCATCAAGCATAACAACAGCTGAAGGTACATTTTCAATAACAGCTATATAACTATCAATGATTTTGTTTGTGCCGTTAATAAGTGTTTTAAATTCACCTGCAAAATGACTTGGATCGCCCTTTGTGTTTAGATGGCCTGTAGAAATTTTTTGGCCTAATTCAGCGTATTCATTTAATATTCCGTTCAAATTCTCAGGTATAACACGAAGTGCATCTGCAAGTTGGCCAAATTCATCTTTTTGATTGAGTGACATTTTGTATGAAAGATTGCCATTTGCAACTTCTTTTGCAAAATTTACACAAGCACTAATAGGAGAAGTTATTTGCTTAGTTAAGAATAAGCTAATAACACATGTAAGTGCAACTATAGTAATTAATATTATTTGGAAAAATTGCTGATTTGCTTCAAGTGTTGTAATATTATCTAAAGCAAAGTTGTCAGCTGTTTTGATAAGTTCGTCTGAGCTTACTTTTACAGCATTTAATAAATCTCTATATACATTTGCTCTATTTCCACTCACCTGACTTTCGTTCTGCCAAGCAACAACGCTTTCTTCGGCAATTTTGATATAAGCATAAACAGAAGAATTCATAGTATTAGCTAAAGTAGTAATATTTGAGTATGGAATGGTTTTTTGTAGAGCAACAGATTCTGCAAAAGTAGACTGTAAAGACATAATAAGGCTTTTCGCTTTTTCTGAATTTTTCTCTTGGTATGCTTGCAATAAGTTCATTCGAAATTCGCCTAAATAGCTTACTAATGCCATAGTATTGATGTCAAGATCTGTGAGAATATTAACATTAATTTGTTGACCTCTATCACCAGCAAAACCAATACCATCCATAACAGCTTCTAAATAAGTATCTATCTCTGCTGCAGCTTTAGTGGCTGCAGTATTGCTTTTTTCCCAAGTTGATAAAGATTTTTTTCTAGCTTCGTAAGTTCCTACTACTAAATTTTTATAATTTGATAAAATAGGTGAAAAATTATCTACAAATTCAGCAATATGCTTTCTTTTTGGATCACTAGGAGCTTCAGCAACAAGATTTTTTAATTGTTGAACAGAAGAGTCTACTTGCCCTAGTACATTGTTAATACTTGAATATTGCTCATCTTTTGAATTTGATAGATATAATACAACATTATATCCAATGTCTGAAACATCTCTTGATAGATTGTTGTAAATACCAAGTTCCGTCACATAAATAGATTCTAGTGTATCAGCCCCTTTTTCAGCGGAGTTAATAGCAGAAATTGCAATATAACCAAGCATTAAAAGTAAAAGGGTTATGATACCAAAGCCTAATGAAAGCTTTAGTGAAACTCGTAAATTTTTCATAAAGTCCTCTTTTTTTGAAGTTCTATAACACATCTTCACTCTTATCTATTAATAAAAGTGCATATTAAACTAGTAGTATAGCATATAGTCAAATATATTAAATACCATCTCTATATTCTTAACGGTATAAATATAGAATAGTTTAGCTTAAAATATTGAATATGACAATAAAAATTTTCAATAGTTGTAGCTTTATAACAATACATAATAAAAGAAGAATTTTTAAACATTAAAATATGAGGGCATTTATAGAATATAATTATTTCTTTTATTCTCATGTTACAGTTTTGTTACAAAAAATATATTTTATTAAATTGCATAAATTTAGCTAGTTAGCTGTAAAAAATAGAAACTCTCTCTTCGAAGACTGTAAAATTGCCTTTAAAACAAAGAAAATTTAAAAAATAATAATTAAATCTTATTAATAAAATCAAAAATTTCAAAAGGTTAGTTGAATTAAACTTTATGTAACACAATTAAAACTAAACTGTAACAATTTTGTAACATTCTATTTATATCTTGCTTTCAGAAGAGAGAAGAACTTCAAACACATCATTGTTTTGAATGCTTTCATCTTAATATTAATGTAACAATAAAATTTGGAGACACTATGTTTAAATCATTTTTTTCAGCTGTATTAGCAACAGTAATTTTTGCTAGTTCAGCTATGGCAGGCGAAATTGTAATCAACGGTTCAACAACAGTTTTACCTATTGTACAAAAAGTAAGTGAAGCATTTATGGAAGAAAATCCATCTGTAAATATTTCTATCGCTGGCGGCGGTTCTGGTAACGGTATCAAAGCTCTTATTGATAACCTTACAAATATAGCTATGTCTTCAAGACCAATCAAAGAATCTGAAGTGAAAAAAGCACAAGCTAAAGGCATTGAACCTAAATCATTTGCTGTTGGTTTAGACGCTTTAGTTCCTGTTGTTCATCCTTCTAATAAAGTAAAATCACTTACTATGAAGCAATTACAAGACATCTACACAGGTAAAATCAAAAACTGGATTGAAGTTGGCGGAGCAAATTCAAAAATCGTTGTAATTTCACGTGATACATCATCTGGTACTTACGAAACTTGGGAACAATTTATCATGAAAGGCGCTAGAGTAATGCCTGCTGCATTATTACAAGCATCTAATGGTGCAGTTGTTCAAGCTGTTTCTAAAAACAAAAATGCTATTGGTTATATTGGTTATGGTTATACTGATGCATCAACAAAATCATTACAAGTTGGTGGTTTAGAAGCAACTCCTGAAACAGCACTTAACCGCTCATGGCCTATTGCTCGTGAATTATGGCTTATCACAAATGGCGAAC
>CAYJHN010000178.1:0-4354 GCA_964369985.1 uncultured Desulfovibrionaceae bacterium
AGAAATGTGTTGAAATATCATATACTTCACGAAGGTTTGTTGTAATATGTTTTTCGCCAAGATGACGTATATCAAGCCATACGTGATCGCCATAAGGAGATTTTACGCCAAGGCCTTTTCTCATATGTTCTGTCATTCTACGAGAAACAACGTCACGTGAAGCAAGTTCAGCTTTTTCTGGCTCATAGTCAGGCATAAAGCGGTATTCGTTTACGTCAAGAAGAGTACCACCATCACCACGGCAACCTTCAGTCACCAAGATGTCTGTTGGCACTGTGCCTGTTGGGTGGAATTGAACAGCTTCCATATTACCCATTGGAACAATACCTGTTTCAAGGGCAATGCTTTGGCCACCGCCATCACAAATAACTGCATTTGTTGTAGCTTTATAAATTCTACCATAACCGCCAGTTGCAATTAATGTGGCTTTTGCTGTGAAAGCAACTAATTCGCCTGTACGAAGACAACGAGCAATACAGCCCATACATTTTTCGCCATCGTGAATAAGTGCTTCAGCTTGCATACGGTCAAACATATTTGCACCAAGCTGTAATAATTTATTATCTAAGGTAAAGAGAACGGAGTGGCCTGTGCCGTCAGAAGTGTAGCAAGTACGCCATTTTGCAGTTCCGCCAAAAGCTCTTGAGTGGATAAGGCCTTCTTTTTCTGTAAGTTCAGTTGCTTGGAATGGTTTACCACCTTTAAAATATGTGTGTTCACCAGGAACAACACGACTCCAAGGCACGCCTAAGTATGCCATTTCTCTCATTGCAATAGGGCCAGTGTCTGCAAATAAACGGGCAACTTCCTGATCGCAACCCCAGTCAGAACCTTTAACAGTATCCACAAAATGCACATCAGGGCTATCGCCTTGACTCATTGCCGAATTACCTAAGGCCGCCTGCATACCACCCATAGCAGCAGATGAATGTGAACGACGCGGTGGAACTAAGGTAAGACAATTTACGCTAAAACCAGCTTCAGCAGCACTCATAGCAACCCTTTCACCGGCTAAGCCTGCACCTATACATAGTAAATCTGATTGATATATTTGCATGTTATATTCCTTTAACTAAATCTGAGCTTTCTGATGTTGTGGAAGTAGAAACTTGTTCTATTGCATTTGTTTGTGTTGGAGTTAAGTCAATGCTCATATATTTCATTTCTGCAATAAAACCAAGACATACGCAAACAGCTACAATAATAGCAATTTTCTTTGTGCATGATTGTCTATTTTCTTTGTTGATATAACCATATTTCACGCCAAGACGGAAAATACCTATGCCAACGTGAAGCCATGAACAAAGAAGAAGAGCTGTATAAAATAAGCCAGCATTTTCAACTTGCATGCGTGCAGCTGATTTTTCAGCTGTGATTGGCATATCAAGGAATACTTGGAAAATATGTGTTGAAGCTAATGCAAGCAAGGCAATAGCTGTAATTGCTTGCACTGCCCATGCCCATGTTTCAGGATGTTTCATCATCTTGCTGTGTTTATACATAGCAAGCATTTCCCCTTGTCTGAAAGGGAATTTGCGTGCAGCAACTATAAAGTGTGCAAACATAATGATGAGAATAAGAGGAAGAATAATCAACTCAATGTATGTTACTTCCAGTAAATAAGCTAGGCCATTAAAGAAATTAACGCCTAGTAAAATTGATGAAACAAGTAAGAGATGACCAAAAATAAAACAAGTTAGCAATATCCCTGTTGCTACTTGATAAAATTCGAGCTTTCTCGAAGATTTTGGTAATGCTCCTGCTCCCGATGACAGTTTTTCATGTCTGTACATGTGCTGTGACATACGCCCTCCATAGTTTATAGTATAAAAACAAGCAAATTTCCGTAAAGCTTGTAATTAACAAAGAAAAAATTCAAAAAAAATATAAACAATAAAAATAGTAAAATAAAAAAAATAAATAATAATTATTTATCAATTATAAGGCGAAAAAAATATAAAAAACTCTTCTATACTTTTGATATAATATAAAGAATTTCTATTTTTTTGTCTATATAAAAATTGTGCATTTCTTCGTTGATTTTCTTTTTAAAAAGTTTATTTATTTGAAATAATTGAATAAAAATTTCAAAACTTTGCAACTAGTTAAAAAAAACACAAGATGAGCTATAAAAAAGACAATAATATCAAATAGTTGTATTTTGTGTTTTTTTTGTTATTTCATTATTTGAAGTAAATTTCCATATTGTAAAAACATAATACAGATAAAAATTGTAAATACAGAAAAAATAGATGAAAGAACAACGATTTGACCAGCTAACTCGTCATTTGCTCCCATTGCCTGTGCCATTGTAAAGGAGGTTATGGCTGTTGGGGTTGCATACATAGCAACAAGGCCAATCAACTCTATGCCACGAAAAGAAAAAAGTATGCTTAGGGGTATAAAAATAAGAGGTATAATAAATAATTTTATACATACACCAATTGTAAGCGATTTAATATATTTTTTAATTCCTCTTAATTTAAAGCAACCTCCAAGTATAATAAGGGCGAAGGGCGTTGCAATACGCGAAATATCAAGCATTGTTTTTTCTAATAATAAAGGAATTTCTACCTCTAATGAAACAAGGCTAATAGCCAAAAACGAAGCAATGATAAGAGGGTTTTTAATTAATTCTTTACCAACTGTGAAGAAAGAAGGGCTTTTGTCAGAATAAGTTTGTAAAACAATTACAGCTAAAATATTATATAAAGGAATGATAATAGCAATCATGATTGAAATTATGGTTATGTTTTCAATGCCATAAAGACTTGCTGTGATGGGTAATCCAAAAAGCACAAAATTACTTCTATAGGCTCCTTGGATAACAACAGAAATGTCTTCTCTTTCTTTAATTATTTTAGGGATATATATGAATAGGGCAATAAATATAAGAATAGTTGTAATAACAGCAAATACAAGAAGAGGAACAATTGTAATAAAGTTGAAATCGCTTCTATATATGCTTATAAAGAGTAATATGGGCAAGAAAACTTCAAAATTTAGCATATTTGCTTTTTTGAGAAAAATATCGTCAAAAACTTTCATCAAAGTTAGGCTATAGCCTAAACTAAGCATACAAACAATAGGGAAAACAACTGAAAATGAAAGGTAAAAAGTATTCATACAAAAATCCTCGTAAAGAATATCTTTAGTCTTACATGTTTTCATTTTCTTGTAAATATAAGAGTATATATGTAAATAAAATTAAAATTATGCGACTTGTTTGACAAAAAAAGTCTATTAATTTAGTATGTATTTGATTAGAAGAGCACATGTTTCGAGCTCAGGTAAAAAGCATTTTATATGAATGATAAAATGAGAGCGAAGCGAACAAAGGCTTTAGCGAGTGAAGCAAAAACGACGTTTTTTGCAAGCGAGGTTTCGTCCACAGCGTGGCGAAACGAATCAAAATAATAAAGGAGGCTCTATGTATACACATTTTACTTGACAACCTTTGCTTGGCGCACAGGTGGTGCTGTCATCAGGCATGACAAGCTTAACAAAGTTGTCGAAAGCTTTTATTCAAGGTAGATACTTGAAAAATTGCTTTAGAGTAAAATTTCAGCATGGGCTTTTTTATATTCTTGTATTGAAATTTGAATTACTCAATAACTATTTATATTGATTTGTTTTTTATAAATCTTTATATCCTTGTCAGCCTGTTATAGACAGGTTTTTTCATTTAAAACATAATTAATACAAGGATATCTATGTTTAAAAATAATTTCTTTTCGGGTACTTGGGGCATTGCTATCACAGGCATAATTATTGGTGCTTGTGTGGTTATATTGCAATATTTAGGAAATCCGCCGAACATGGGCTTTTGTGCTTATTGTTTTGAGCGCGATATTGCTGGTGCTATTGGTTTGCACAGAGCTTCAATAGTGCAATATCTACGTCCTGAAATTATGGGTTTAGTTTTTGGTGCTTTTGTTGCGGCACTGCTTTTTAACGATTTCAAATCTAAGGGAGGTTCAGCTCCTGCTATACGTTTTGCACTTGGTTTTATGGCTGCTCTTTGTGCTTTAGTTTTCTTGGGTTGCCCTTGGAGAGCTGTTATCCGACTTGCTGGTGGTGATTTGAATGCCTTAGTTGGCTTTGTTGGACTTGCTACAGGCGTGTATATTGGCGGGCTTTTCTTTAAAAAAGGTTTTGATCTTGGTAGAAATACAAATCAAAGAACTTTTTCTGGCTATATTATGCCTTTAATGATGCTTGGACTTATTTTATTGTATTTTGCTTTTCCACAAGAAGAGGGTAAACCAGCAAATTCTATAGTCTTTTATTCAATCTCTGAGCCTGGTTCAATGCATGCTCCTGCTCTTATTTCGCTTGCTATTGCCTTTGTGAT
>CAYJHN010000179.1:0-4336 GCA_964369985.1 uncultured Desulfovibrionaceae bacterium
TATTCCCATCTGGTCCTGGTAAAGGAGCTTGTAAAATGGCTGGCTTACCTAAACCAACAGGTTGTGTATAGTCGTCAACATCTGATGAATTTTAGAGCGGGGCAACCCGCTCTTTTTTTTATTTTAAACTATTTGTTTTGCCACGTTGTGGTCAAAAGCTCGCTTGTAAAAAACGTGGTTTTTACTTCGCTCGCGTGGGGATAATCTCCAAAGTCTTTGTTCACTGCGTTCACTCTTAGATACTCACTTCAATACACAAAGAGGTAAATATGACAAAAACTTCTGTTAAACTATTTGTTTTGCCACGTTGTGGTCAAAAGCTCGCTTGTAAAAAACGTGGTTTTTACTTCGCTCGCGTGGGGATAATCTCCAAAGTCTTTGTTCACTGCGTTCACTCTTAGATACTCACTTCAATACACAAAGAGGCAAATATGACAAAAACTTCTGTAACAACATTACTCTCAAATTTATCAAAAGTGCATACAACAAATTTAAGCGCACAAAGAATAGCAAAAAATCTTTCTTTAGATTTGGGCATAGATCCACTTGCTTATTGCATGAAAAAATTAGAAGAAGAGCATTTTATTGCCTATATTAAAGGCAAGAATTGGTATGTTGAATTTGACGATTGCCTGCTTACTATCAATGCGAGTAGCTACACCATTATTACAGCTCATAAAGAATAGTAATAAAAAGCAGAGTATATGTTTTATTAGATTGCTGACAAATTAAGACTTTCATTTTCTTGAATATAAACTTTACCACTAAAAAGGAATGGACTCTCACGTCGGGCTTTGCCCTCCTCAGAGTGACGCACGGTATAAATTAAACGTGTTTATCTTTCATAAACTATGCAGTGCCATGAGTCATTCTGAGTAAGCCTTTTCTAAAAGAGGATTATCCCCACGGCGAAACATGAGAATCCATGCCTTTACTTTGCTATAATTTTCTAGATTTTAAAGACAAAAAAAAAGCCGTGTATATACACGGCTTTTAACATTAAATATAGTATCTCTAGAATATTACTAAGGCATTACTGGTGGCGTTTGCAAGGAAAGCAAGAAAGGCAATAATATAGGCACAACAATAGTCAAAACACGGCCCGAAAAGATAGCAACAAGGGAATATCTCTCTCCGCAGTAGTTTGCAACTGGCGTGAGGCAAGTGTCCATTGCGGCAGCACCGCCTGCCATAATAGGAGCGAGTTTTCCACCTACTTTAATAAAGAGCACAGGAAAGGCAATACAGAAAAATTCACGCAATAAATTGGCTAATAAGGTTATAGAGCCAAGTTCTGCATTTCCCCATTCTGTAACTAAAATAGAAGAAAGGCTATAATAACCCACAGCAGAGCCAACAGTCATACCTTCAAGTGGGCTCATACCTAGTGGTATAGCAGCAAGTGCACCAGCTATTAATGAACCAGCTAAAATGCCAAAAGGCACAAGAAAGATATTTGCCTTCATTTCTTTAAGCACATAAAGAGCCTTGATGTCAAAGCCAATGCCTATACCCACAAGAAAAAGCATAACATATAAAGTATAGGTGCTGGCATTGCCGTATAAAAATTCAGGTGCTATATCGTAATAGCCGCCTAATATGCCTAAGATAGCAAAAAGAAAGAGAAAAAATAAGTCGCGAATCATAATTAGTTTGTCATTATTAATTTATTTTTAAATATTTTTTAATTAATACACCAGCAAGAACAGAGCCAGCAAGTAATGCCAGAGACATAAGAAGCGATCGTATGCCTATTACGTCAAGATTGCTAATAATATGGTCGTTTGAGCCAACTTTTAATCCAAAAAAGAATAAAAGAGCATAAACTATAAGTGTAAAAGCTTTTAATAAATTGCCTTTTAAGCTTTCTTTATTTCTTAATAAAACACCAAAAGGCACGCCTACGGCAATTAATCCAATTTCAATAATCATTACTAGTCAAATACTCCAGGTAAGAGAAGATTAAATGTATACGTTTGTTCGTTTTCTGTATAACTATAACCTAATGTGAAGACATAACATTGATGTATATAAGAAGCAGCTAGTTCAAAAGCATACATATCGTCTTCTTCTAAGTCGTAGTCATGAATAAGTTGTATGTTGAGATTTGAAGTAGGGCTGATTGTAAGTGTGTTACGCCACAAGCTCACTTCATCACTAGGAACAATCACCCCGTTAATAGGGCTACTTACAAATTCTTGATAATCGTAATTTGCAGTTCTGTGACTAAGAGCTGTATTCCAGCGTAGATATTTTGAAAGTCCAAATAATGGAACATTCAAGCCTAAATCTAATCTTGTAAATTCATTATCATAAGGAGAGTAAGAGGCTAAAGTGTTTAAGCCAATACCAAAAGGTGCAAAATACGCTCTTAATGTGATGTCTTCAAAAGGTCTGTTTTCGTATTCAGAAGCAAAACTTGTTCTTTGTTCTTCTTCGTAATTGTATGCAGCTGAAAGGGTGAAAGTAGCCACATTGCTATAGGCATAAGTAGAAGAACTATCGTAGTCTTGTTTTTCTTGATTGAAAACTTGCTTTTTGACTTGTGTTTTTGTAGTGAAAATATTTCTAAAAGAAAGTTCTATCTTGTTCGTTGGAAAAATTCTGTCATCAATAGTGTATATAGGTAGATCATCTTGGTTTACGTCTTGCACAAAAGTATAGCTAAGTCTTGGCATTAAGGTGTGTCTTAATGCAACAATTCTGCTAGAAGAAATTTCTGGCTGATTGAGATTGAGTGAGGAAGATTCAAAACTTTTATCTACTTCTGACATAAGTTCGTCAAATTCTTTTTCTTGTGTGATTTCTTCTGCTTGTTCTTCGTCAAAATCCCATGTGCGTGAAAGTGTCATAAGAGCTTGCACTTCGGCTTTGAGCACGGTTGAATCAGCATTGTCTAAATTATCGCTTGTTTGGCGTTTATTCACGTCAAAAAAAGTATTTTTAGTGCCATAATAATTTTTATAATTCACGCTACCTTGTGCAAGAAGTGAGAAAAAGCCAAGGTTTAGAGGAAGTGAAACTTTTGGCTCAAGTGTAGATCTAAAACCAGAAAGTCCGTATTCTCTATAATGGTAGCTTGTTTCGGCACTCGCTTCAAATTGCAAAGGTGTTTTAAATACATTTATAGGATGAAGAAAAGCGTCGATAGCAGGCAGGGTTTGCACTGTTGGATCAGTGCTGAGTGGTAGGCCGTTTTGTCCATAGCTAGGGTTTTGTGTATATCTTGCACTTGCTGCAAGTTCAAAAACATTCCATTTATTAAAGATGTAAAATTCTGAAATTCTAGAGTTTGCAAGAGGTGATAAATCTCTGCCAAAAAAGTCAAAGGTTTCGTCCTTTGTATTGTCAAAACCAGTAAGGGTAGACTTATAATCTAGGAGAAAAGAATCGTCAGAAACATAATCAAGGTTGACTTTATAACGCCAGTCAGTGTTGAATAGTCTGCCATCTGCCATTCCGCGGAACCAGTAGCGATTATCTTCAAAGCCTTTAATGTCGTTGGGTTCGTCTAAGTTAGAAGGGCTTTTTGAAAAAAGATAGTCAAAAGCAAACCATGATTTTTGATAGGCATTAAGATTTGCACGGTGTTCAGCAGAAAGCATAAGACCTGAGTGCTCAAAATAGCTAGCAGTAAAGGTCATGTCTTGCGTGTCGTTGATTGCCCAAAAATAAGGCTGTGAATAATAGATACCGTGTAATGAACTTACGCCAAAATCTGGTTTAAGTAAGCCAGACTGCCTTGTAACCTTTGCTGGAAGAATAGCCCAAGGAATAGATGGCGAATCTATGCCGGCAACATTGATCTGTGTATGTGATAAAGTTGCGTAGCCATCAATTTCTATTGTGGCTTCAGTTGCTTTTAGCTTCCATGCTTCGTCTTCAGGGTCACAAGCAGTGATAGTGGCATTTTTGAAGTCGTATTTGTCGCCAAGATATTTATTGACGTGTTCGCCAGAAAAATAAATGTGCGGCCCGCCCATAAAGATGTGCCCATCTTTTAAAAAGCCAGTATAGGATTTTAAATCAAATTCGGCTTCGTTTGCATTTAATTCGTCTGCACCAAGTTTAACATAAACATTTTCACGAGCAAAAACCCATTCAGTTTCAGTGTAATAACGGGCGTAGTCGGCTTTTAAAATATCATTGCCTTTTTGTATAACAACATTTCCCCTTGCTTCTAAAATAGCGCCATCGTCAAGAGTTGCAACGGAGTCAGCTGTGAGTTTCCATTTGTCTCTTGTTTCAATAACTTCGATGTCGCTTGGTACTTCTTTTGCTTGCAAGTTATGGGAAGAGTTGAAATTAAATGGAATCAAGAGAGCAAAAAGAAAGA
>CAYJHN010000180.1:0-3465 GCA_964369985.1 uncultured Desulfovibrionaceae bacterium
TAAATAATAAATCGGGATAAAATTTAGATACGATAAAAATATTATAGTAAATCAATTTTGTCAATACAAAATAGAAAAAAAGCCATTTGCAACTTTGCAAATGCTATTATTTTTGCAAATTTCTATTAAAAAACGCAAAAAAATGCAAAAAAGTGAAAAAAAAGACAATTTGATTTTTTAGAAAATTGGAGTTAAAATTCTACAAAATCGTATGAAAAAATAGGCTGATTATGAATAAAAAACTAGAAAGAGTATATCTTGCTGGGGGCTGTCTTTGGGGTGTGCAGGCCTTTGTAAAAACATTAAATGGCGTAATAAAAACAGAAGCTGGCAGGGCAAATGGCACAAGCAATAGCCTTTTTACAGCATACGATGGTTATGCTGAATGTGTACAAATAGATTTTGATCCACAAATTGTTACAATTACACAATTAATGGAATATTTATTTGAAATTATTGATCCCTACAGCCTTAATAAACAAGGAATAGATATAGGGCCTAAATACCGCACAGGTCTGTATAGCAAGGAAGAAAAACATATTGTAGAGGCAAAGGACTTTATCGCAAAAAGAAGTGATAAAGACAAAGTAGCTGTTGAAGTTTTGCCACTTACAAATTATGTTAAAAGTGCAGACGAGCATCAAGACAGACTTGATAGATGTCCTGATGACTATTGTCATATATCAAAGGAATTATTGGAAAAGTATAAAAGATAGATTGGAAGCATAAAAAGCTTTAAGCTAGCTGTCTCTTTCATAAATAAAAGGCAAAAGTGAGCAAGTTTTTTAAATTAACTGGCGAGCAATGCTCGACCCTACGAGATTAAAATTTTTCTATACCATACAATTCAATAAATTTATTTTGTGCTTCTGTTTCACCTATTAAATAAATTTCGTCATTTTTGATTAATTTTCGGTAAGGGTCAGGATTAATTTGTAAAGTTCCGTCTTTGAGTTTCATGCCCACGACGCTACAACCTGTTTTTTCGCGTATCTTGCTTTCAATAAGGCTTTTTCCAACAAGTGATTTATCAACCTTTGTACTAAAAAATGAAAGGCCATCACGAAGCATGAAAAATTTGCCAGGTGCAAGCATGTTTACAACAGCATTTGTCATTAAAGAAACTAAAGAAAGCACTGTATTTGCACCCGCTCTATGCAAGATATTTACGTTTCTGTCTAGCGAGGCACGCGAAAAAATAGTGATATCTGGACGCAAGCGGCGGCAATAAATTGTGAGGTAGATATTTATATCGTCGTCGTGTGTTGTGATAACAACAGAGGAAACATCGTCGATACCAGCTTTTTTCAATATTTCAATATCGGCTGCGTCGCCAACAATAGTAGCAATTTCATCAGGGAGATTTGCTATTTGTGCTTTATCAACTACAGAAACTTCCATGCCTTGCCTGTGTAGAGCTTTTGCTGCTGCATAACCCACTTTACCACAACCTATAACTAACACTTTTTGCTTTTCAGCTATTTCTTTATTGACGCCAAATACCTTATCAAATTCTTCAATTTGCTCTTCAGTGCCTGCCATAACTAAGGTAGCAGAAGGAGGTAAGGCTTCGTTTGGATTTGGTGAAATAAAACTGCCTTTTTGCCAAAGTCCTACAATATTTACACCCGTTTTTGCTCTTATATTACATTCAGTTAAGGTTTTTGAAACAAGTGTTGTGTTATCAATAGATTTTTCCGTGATGAGCAAAGAAGAGAAACTTGCATGGTAGCTAAAACCCTTGCTGCTACCAATAACTCTTTCTGCTAAGGCTTCGCCAAGCATCTTTCTAAAGAGAAATACCTTTGTACTGCCTGCAAATGTCAAAATATCTTCTGAATCTGAGCTTTCAGCTCTTGAAATAATAGGCACAAAGTCATTCACTTCTCTAGCTGAAAAAATAATGTTGGTATTTCTGATATCTGTATCTAAGGCAACAAGTAATGCAGCCTTGTCAACTTCTAAGTTTTTATAGGTGTTTCCATCGTCATAATCGCCGACAACTACATGAAATCCTTGATCTTCTAAGTCAAGTGATTTTTGAATATCAGGGCTAAGCACAACGCAATAAAAACCGTAATGCGATAAAACTTGCACAAGGTTTAAGGAAATAGGATTTAATCCTACAACTATAATATGATTATTTATGCTATCGCCAAGTTTGCGTGGTGCATTTGTTTTCTTTTGTGCTTCAAGCCAAGGGGAATAGACATATTGAATAAAGGCAAAGGGGAGCATAACTAAGAGCAAGATTAAACCTGCAGTAAGTACAATTATCGAAAAAAATCTGCCAAGATCTGAAGAAAAAGTGATGTCGCCAAAACCTAAGGTTGTCATAACTGTAAGCGTCCAGTATACGCCCGTAAGCCATGAATGTTCCTGACCTTCATACATCATAATATAATGAAAAATAATACTAAAAATAGCAATTAATGCAATAAGTAAGGCAAGAAAACGCAAGAAATATGCGACATTTCTTCTTGTGCCAGTCTGCTTTAAAAAGCTAGCCATTTGAAAGGCAACAAACTTCATTACTTACTCCTTTTATATCAGATGATAAACAGTACATAGTAAATATAATGAGAAGTGAGCGAAATAGCAAGTATATAAAGTGCTTATTTTGTGAATACTTTCTCAAGGTCTTGGTATTCATACAGAATAGCAATATTGAAAATAAATTTGCTCAATGTGTTATAAAAATTCTTTTAAACAGATTAGACTATAATAATTTTAATTCCATAGCTCTTTTTATAGCACTTTGTGCATTATTGACATTAAGTTTCTTATACAAAAGGGAGGTATGTGATTTTATTGTTGTTGACACATTAAAATCATGGGGTATGGCTGACAAAATCGTAGGTATGGCAAAAGATTCTGCGATTCCAGGCTTAGAAGATGTAATAGCAAATGAAAATATCGCTAATCTAGGTGGTTTAAAATCTTTAGATATAGAACAAGTAAGAAGCCTAAATCCTGATATCATCTTTGTAAGCGGAAGAAGTGCGGCAAAGTTTGATGAACTTTCAAAAATCGCACCTACTATCGTGCATCATGTTGACTATCAGCCATCTGCTTATTCTGATGTGAAAGAAATCAATGAAAGACTATCAAAGATTTTTGGTACAGAAGAACTTTATGCAGAACAATTTGCAGATTTTGATAAAAGAATTGCAGAATTAAATACAAAAAGCGAAGGCAAAACTGCTTTTATTATAAATATCGTGAGAAACAATGTTTTACCTATGGGTGATCATGGTAGAGTTTCTATGATTATCAACTCATTTGGCTTTGACAATCCTGCGAGCGATTTGAAAGAACGTCCAAAAGGCAATGAAGCTGCTTTGAAGTTCATTGCTGATGCAAATCCTGATTATATCTTTGTTTTGAGTAAAGATATTGCTGTAGGCACTGAAGGGGCAGTTGATCCAAAAACTCTTCTCGAAGTAAAAGAGCTTGCTCAAACAA
>CAYJHN010000180.1:3534-4329 GCA_964369985.1 uncultured Desulfovibrionaceae bacterium
TATCTTGCTGAAGGCGGAGTAAATGCAACAGATATTATGATAAGTGATGTTGAAAAAGCATTTAAATAATTTTTAAAACAAGGGGCTTTTGTGGAATTTCTGCAAAAGCTCCAATTTGTAGATTCCATTAAGGAGCATTTCTATTTTAACCTCTTATAAATATTCTATTATCATGCTTTTGATGATAATTGTCCTGTCAGCAGTTTCACTTTTTGTTGGTGTGATAGATCTATCCTTCGACAAAATATTAGCAGGCGATTATCAGCAAGTAAGCATTTTGTTCGTTTCGCGACTACCAAGGCTTTTAGCAATTATCTGCACAGGCATTGGTATGAGTGTGGCTGGTTTAATCATGCAAAATTTATGTATGAATAAATTTGTTTCGCCAACAACTGGTTCAACCGTAGCCTTTGCTCAACTTGGGATCTTAGTCTCATATTTACTTTTTGCACAGTCAACTCTTGTTATAAAAACAATAGTTGCTTTTGTTTTTGCAGTGGGTGGAACATGGCTTTTTGTGTGGTTTACGCAAAGAATTAAATTTAAAGATATTATTATGGTGCCTTTGATAGGAATTATGTTTGGCTCTGTTGTAGGCGGCATAACAACACACTTTGCCTATACACACGATTTAATGCAAGTAATGACTTCTGTTATGGTGGGTGATTTTTCACTTATTATTAAAGGAAGATATGAAGTTGTATTCTTAGTTGTGCCCTTACTTATTATTTCCTATATCTACGCAAATCATTTTAATATTGTTGGCATGGGTAAGGATTTTTCTTCAAATCTTGG
>CAYJHN010000181.1:0-4259 GCA_964369985.1 uncultured Desulfovibrionaceae bacterium
AAAGTAATTTTTTATATGAAGCCAAATTTCATTTGGAACTTCAAAAAGAGGATAGGCAATGGCAATGCTAGATGCTATAATGCATAAAATAAAAAAACTACTTAATATAAACCAGACATTAGTCTTAATTCTCATGCACAAACCCTTTTATAAAAGTATAGATAGGAGCATGAGGGCAAATTGGTGTTACCCTCATACTTGCTTTTTCTCTATTTATAAAGCTTTATTTCCAACCACCTTGCCCCATAATCATTGAAGCTTTTGTGTTGTTTTTTCCAATTTCTTCTAAATCCACTTTCATTCTATTAAATGAACCTAAAGATTGTATGTATGGATGAGCTTTAACTTTTGGATTTGCTGGTGTTTCGTAGTTTTTATTTGCGTAAATAGCTTGAACTTCTTCTGAGGTAAGATATTCTAAAAGTTTTATAGCATTTTTATAATTATCGCCATTTTTCATAATGGCTGCAGCACTTATGTCAACATGTGTATTAGTTGGGAAGAAGAAAGCTGTTTTCTTTGCAACTTCTACTTCTTTTGGATCGTCTGAATGCATCATTCTTCCTAAGTAGTAGGTATTCATTATTGCAAGATTACCTTCACCAGCAATAACAGCTTTAATCTGATCTCTGTCATTGCCTTTTGGTTTTCTGCCCATATTCTTCACTAAACCTTTAACAAATTCTAAAGCTTCTGCTTCAGAACTTTCTGCAATAATTCCTGCTACTAATGATTGATTATAACCAGAAGCAGCCGAACGAACCAACACCTTACCTTTAAGATTTTCTTTTGCTAAATCTTGATAAGTTTTAATATTTGCAAGGTCAAAATCATATTTTCCTTTTTCATAAGCAATAACTCTTGCTCTTTGAGTAAGAGCGACCCAATCGTTATTTTTTCCTCGCAATGTGCTAGGAATATTTTTATCCACAAGAGTAGATTTTATTGGTGTAACCATATTTGCTGCTATAGCATCGTAAAGATTCACCATTGCAACTGTCATAAAGATATCAGCTGAGCTGTCTTTACCTTCACTTTTTAAACGTGCTAATATTTCAGGGGCTTTGCCTGAAATCACATTTACCTTAATTCCTGTTTTCTTTGTAAAATCATCATAAATTGCTTGATCCACATCATAATGTCTTGAAGTGTAGACATTTACTTCACTAGCTAGAGCTGCAGAAAACATCATGCCAAATGCAGCAAAAAAGAATGAGAAACATTTTAAAATCTTGTTCATAAAAACCTCTAATAAAAGTTAATTTAACTCAATCTTATAAAAACTTGCACATAAAATATACTTTATACAAGCTGTATTATGTAGTACAAAGCATGTGCAAGTTTTGTTTACAAGATAAAGTTTTATATGTAAAACAATTATAGCATTACAAAAAACTTCTCTTTTGTCAACCAAAAAGAGCATAGTATTTTATAACATAAATAGAATTAGAAGAATTTTATTATAAATGTAAGAACTTAGTGTAGCAAAATTTTTTATTCACAATCTAATGTATATTTTTTTTCATGCAAGAGATAATCTTTAAAAACTTCAACATCGAGAGGTTTATCAAAATAATAACCTTGAGCTAAATCACATTCTAAACCTTGTAGCCAAATGCCTTGTTCCTTGCTTTCAACGCCTTCAGAAACAACCTTCATATTCAGCTCTTTTGCCATATTAATGACATTTTGTACAATAATATTACCTTTTATATTGCTGATATTATTGTCTAAGAAAACTTTATCAAGCTTCAAGACATCAACGTCAATAGAATAAAGTCTGTTTAATGAAGAGGAACCAGCTCCAAAGTCATCCATAGAAACATTAAATCCTAACTCTCTGAAAGTTTTTACTCTTTCAATAAACATATCGGATTGCCCTATCAGTGCACTTTCAGCAACTTCTATTTCAAGCATATTTGTAGTGAGCTGATATTCATCAACAATTGCTTTCAATGTTTTTTCAATATTTTCAATGCCAACAGATTTACCTGATAAGTTAACAGAAATTTTAGGCATAGACATTTTGTCTTTATTTTCTGCAATAAATTTGCATACTTTATCAAAAACATATAAATCTAAATCTGTTGTAAAGCCATTTGCCTCAAAAACTGGTATGAAATCGTTAGGAAAAATAAGTTTACCTTCGCTTGTTTTCCATCGAACTAAAGCTTCAGCCCCGTCGATTTTCATAGTTTTAAGATTTATTTTTGGCTGATAAACAATATAAAACTCCTCATTTAAAAGAGCTTTTTCCATATTTAATACAATATCATTTCTTGTTTCATATTCTTTTTTCATTTCTTCGTTAAAAGTGATAAATGTATCTTTATGTAAAGATTTTCCTTTTGTTCTTGCAATATTTGCTCTATCAATCAAGATATTTATTGCATCGCTCGCATCTTCAATGACATACTTGCCAGCAGAAAGTGTGATATGATAGCCCTTACCAACAATCTTTCTCACTTTTTTATCAAGACGAAGAGCACATTCTCTGTCTATATCAGTATCTGAATTAGTTTTTCTAAGAATAACAAATAAATCACCAGTAACACGACTAACTAAAGCATCTTTCTCATCGTAGGCTTCAGTAAGAATTTGAGCTGCTGCATTTATTACATGCGTGCCCACTTCATAACCAAAAGTATTATTTATCAAACGGAAGTAATCAATATCTACAGTGATAATTTCATACTCATTTGCTTGTGCTTGAGCTAAAATTTTTGCTGCACTATATCTAAAAGCTTGAATAGAAATAAGATTTGTAACGTCATCATGGTTTACAATATAGAGAATTTCTTTTCTCTTTTTAAGTTGAAAAAGAATAATAAAGAGCAGAAAAACAAAAGAAAAAAGCAAAATCGCGATAATTATCTCAAGGCGGTATTCAAGCATAAAATCACTAAAACTATACTTTTGAAAGGTATCCGCTGATTTTTCGGCTACTATATCATTAATCAAACGTGGGTTAACACGAGATAACATACTTTCAAAAGCACTTACAAAATCTTTTGCAGATTCATTTGAAACATACATTCGCAAAGGCATAACAATATTTGTAGTTTGTAAAAACAAGTCATAGGTAAGCAATTTATTTAAGGCATAATACGATTCTACTTCTGTAAGAAACATCGTATCTATTTCGCCATCTCTATAGCCTTGGATCAAATCGTCTGTTTTGTAATAAAAAACTAAAGCACTCTCTGGAAATTGCCTGAGTAAAGTTTCTCTTGTCAAGGTAAAAGAGCTCACAATCCCAACTTTTTCTGGTTTTTTTAGGGCATTGCTTGCCCCCACAAGCATCATTGATAATTCACCATAAGTTTGGGTAGGAGTATATTCCTCGTCAAGAAAATACGAACCAAACAAAAGTACGTCACATTTTTTGTGATCAGCTACAGTGAAAAGTTCGTGATTTACAAATTCTACGGAAAACTTGTATTCATCAGCTAAAATTTGTATAATTTCAGGTGCAACACCTTTAACTTGCTTTTCAGCATTTTCATATTGCATAGGCTCGTTATTTATGTAGCCTACTTTGATAACATGATCGTTTAATGCAAGTATTTCTTTTTTTGACAAAGATCTTTGATTTAATACAGAATCGCCATAATATTTCAAATATAACTTTGAAACAAAGCCAGTATCATGAATCATTACTTCTAATAATGCCTTGTCTAATTCCTGTGCTAATTCTGGATTATCTTTACCAGTGATAAGATAAAGCTTACTCAAGCCAAGATTTAACACAGTTTGGTAATTGAGAAAAGTGTTAAGCGAAGATACTAAGTAGAGATTAGCATCTTTTCTGTAATAATAGGTATCTGGATCAACTGAAAATAAAAATTTGATGTCAATATCGTGTTTTTTTGCATATTTCATCAATTCATCATTCATAGTAACATCAGAATAAGCAGAAATAAAAGAACCATCAATACCTTCAGGGTCATTGTAATAAAAGTCTTTATCGTCTCTTGGAGCCGCAAGGAGAACTTGTTCACGCAAAAATTCTTCTTTAGTATAACTATATAAATTTGCTCTTTCCTCAGTAAAGCTTACTGGGCCAAAAACATCTATTTCTCCATTTGCAAGAGCCTTCATACCTGCATCAAAATTATCGCCTATGAAAACAAATTCATAATCAGTATAGCTTTCCATTTTACGCAAAAGCTCATAACCAAAGCCCTTTGCATCAATAGAACCTATATCGTCTAAAATACCATAACCTGGTTCATAGCCAACTTTAATTATCTTTTTTT
>CAYJHN010000182.1:0-1905 GCA_964369985.1 uncultured Desulfovibrionaceae bacterium
AAATACCCATAAACCTATCTTTGAAAAGAATAAAAGTTTCTAGCAAAAAAATGAAAGAAAATAGGATGTATATGAAAATTGAATGCGTATAAAAATACTCAACACCAAGTTCCATCAAAAATACATTAATTATTGGTATAAAATATATTAAACTTTTATGAAAACGTTCACCTTGTAAATATTTTTTTCCTAACAGAAAACAGATGAGAGAATGCATATATGCTAATATAAAAAATGAAAGATTTTGCATAAAGTTGCATTCCTTTTAAAACACCAGTTATAAAGCAAATAGTGCAAATATAGGCTTTTACGGTGAAAGAGCTTTTTATTAAGGAGTTTGTACAATTTACACAACACATAAGCACGCAAAAACAAACTAACATGTAATTATTAACACAAATTATGACAAAATGCAAGAGGCCTCATTACCACAAATGACAATAATGTGAGTCATAATATTTACTAAAATGAAACAAGATTGACAAAACATAGCAAAGATAGTAAAATTGCATATAATAATAAAAATTTGACAAATAATCATACTATTTGACATCATTTTCTTATTATTATCGCGTTTTTCAGACTATTTTTTTACTACTAAGCTTTTATGCTTTTCGGTTTTTTTCTGATTATATCAGGTGTTTCAGAGGTTTTATGCTTACTCGCTTTATTTTTCTATGTGCTTTTCTCTCTTCTTTCTTTGTTTTCGTAATTCCAAATAGCTTTGCAAATTTTGAGGATAGAAGCAATTACGATATAGGCTTTAAAGAATTAACAAATTTTGAAAGCACTAGTGAGAGCACAAAAAGGCAAGCTACAGATTTAAAGGCAAGTATTGCGCGCCCACAATCAACAAATCCAGATTTAGATAATTTTCCCCTCATTGCAAAAAACCGTAAACCCATTATTACAGTTGGTTATGAAAAAGGTTTTGGCATTTTATCTGACGACACATCCTATGATGCCAAGGGTTTAGGCTATGATCTATTAAATAAAATGGGGCATTTTACAGATATAGAATTTAAATTTATTGAAATTAAAGGTTCGCTTTTTGAAGCAGTAGAAAATGGCATTGTAGATATTGCAGGTTTTTACTCCAAAACACCTGAAAGAGAAAAAATCGCTGCTTTTAGTAAGCTTCCAGTTGATATTTTGCAAATTGCTCTTACAACAAAGGGCGATAAAAATTATTATTATAGCAACCCTAAATCCATAGACGGCAAAACAGTAGCTTCATATCCTGGAAACCCGGGTGAAGAAATACTAAATAATTATCTAAAATCACATAATATTTCTGTAAATTATATTTATGATGATGTGATGAATTACGATAAATTAGATGCTGATTTCTATATCATGGTTTCCGACAAAAAAAATTCTGAGACATTTTATACAGTATTGAATCTTTCACTTAAGAATCTTTATTTCTTTGCTAAAAAAGAAAATGAAAAGCTCATAAATTATATTGATTCAATTTTCTATGATTTCATTCTTAATAATTATGGTGCCTACAACACACTTGTTAATAAATACAAAATAGTTGGTAACGAATACCAAAATCGTTCGCTCACAAAAGAAGAGGCAGATCTTTTTATAAATAAAACTTTTAAAGTAGGTTATGTTGAAAATCATGCACCATTTCAATATACTGATTTAATGGGAGAACCTGCTGGCATTGCCGTTGAATATATTAGCAACTTAGCAAAAAAATACGGCTTTCAACTTGAATTTGTACCTTATAATTTAAATAATTCTTGGTCAGCTTTTGAAGATCTTGATATATTAATAGGCTTAATTGGTGAAAGAAATCATATTAGCAGATTTTATACAGGAACAGACCCTTATTCAAGTTTAAATCTAAATATTCTTTTCCAAGAAAATTTCTCAAAAAATTATGAAAATGAA
>CAYJHN010000182.1:1915-2961 GCA_964369985.1 uncultured Desulfovibrionaceae bacterium
CCGAAATTGGTATACTCAATTTTATTAACTTCAAATACAGTGAATTTTTTGAAAAATACCCAAATGTAAAAATAGTTCACTTTGTGAATACAAATGATCTTGTTGAAGCTTTTCAAAAAGAGCAAATTAAAGCCATAGTTATAACTGATTTAGGAGCAAATGCTATCAACAGCATCACCTCAGAAACAAAAATGCAAAATTCACTCAATCTCCCACTTGCAATGAATTTTCAAATTTCTAACAAACTCGAAAACACCTATCTTGAACTTTTTAATATCATTATCAACAAAGAATCAAAAGAACATATCAACCAAATAACATCCGTACACACAGCAGAATTTTTGCCAGATTTTGGTAGCCAGCAATTTTTTCAAAAGAACAAGTACTTTATAATAAGTGCCTTACTTTTCTTGCTAATTGCTTTTGTTTTTCTTATATTACTTATACGCCAACGTTCAAAAATCAGCACTCTTGCTAAAGATAGTCTCACTCCACTTATTTCTATTTCTCATTTCACAGAACAAGTTGATAAAAGACTCGCATCTGCAAAGCTTAATGAATATGAAATTATCATGCTTGATATTGATTATTTTAGAATGATAAACAATTATTATGGCACGGATAAAGGTTCTGAAGTAATTCTTAGTATGGCAAAATCCCTACTAGAAGCCTATAAAAACACAGACACTCTTATAACGCGTAGAGTAGCTGAACAATTTCTTATATTTAAAAAAGTAGATAGGCTTGAAGGTGGCATGAACATTGTTGAAGCAGTAAATTCTCATATTATTCCAAAAATTAAAAGTATAGTTGGCGAAAACTATTCACTAAAAATGTCCGTTGGCATATGCAAAAATAGTGAAAGAAATGAAACTGTTACAGATTTACTTGACAATGCCATTGTAGCACATTTAAAAGCAAAAAAAGAACATAAAGTATCTTTTGCTGAATTTAATAGCGAAATGCGTCAAGAAGCAAATACTATGCTTGATATTATTTATCGTATGGAACATGCTCTTGAAAATAAAGAATTTAAAGTCCATTAT
>CAYJHN010000182.1:2971-4207 GCA_964369985.1 uncultured Desulfovibrionaceae bacterium
AAATTGACTTTGAAAACATGAAGATAATCGGCGCAGAAGCTTTAATTCGCTGGATTCCACCAATAGGAAAAGCAATTTTCCCCAATGATTTTATTCCTGTTATGGAAAAAAACGGCTTTATTTCACAACTTGAAATATATGTATTTGACGAACTTTGCTCTTTTATAAGCAAGAATAAAAATAATGTTAAACTTCCTAAAATTGCAATAAACCTCTCCCCTATAACACTCTCAAAACCAGCCCTTCTTAAAGAAATGGTGGAATTACTGAAAAAGTATAAAGTTCACCCCTCGCAAATTGAAGTAGAAATCACAGAATCTGCCTTAGGCGATTTTGAAGAAAGCCTACCTAAAATAATAAAAATACTACATAAGATAGGTTTTAGCGTTGCAATGGACGATTTTGGAGCAGGCAATTCTTCACTCAATAGATTGAGTATGATTGAAGTTGATGTGCTAAAACTTGACAAAGTATTTCTAGATTTTCACAAAGATTCCCCACGCGGTTCTTTAGTCGTTCAGCAAGTAATTGTTCTTGCAAAACAATTAGGCATGAAAATAGTTTCTGAAGGCATAGAAAATATAAACCAAGCTAAATGGCTTAGAGAAATCAAATGCGATATAGCCCAAGGTTTTTATTTTGCAAAACCTTTAAATGAAAAAGATTTTACAGAGCTCATTTTGCAAAATAAAGTATATAGCATTTAGAGTAAATAAAACTTGATAATTCAGTATTTTTATTATATTTTTTATAAAATTGCATTATAATTACATTTAATGCGATTATGTTGATTTTTTACTTATCTATCTTTTTAATTTTTATTTTAGGAGGTTTGAATGAATCCATTCAGCAACCGTTTTGAAAAAGTGTGGACATGCATAATGCTCTTTTTCTATGTTTTAATTATGCTTCCTTTTCCTTGGTATTATAACACAGAATACAATCCTGTATTTCTAGGCATACCTGACTACATTTTAGGTTGGATTGTTCATGCTGTTGTAGTTGTAATTGCCTTATTTATTTGGCGTAATAAATGTATGGCAAGACCTGAATATCAAGACGATCAGCTAAAGAGAGAGGATGTATAATGCAAATTGATTTTTTACAACAAACCGTTCCATTTTTAGCTGTGATGTTTTTGTATATAGGTATTATGGCTTATGTTGCATACTATGCGACAAAACAAACAAAAACTTTTAGTGATTACCTTGTTATGAGCGGTAAGGCTGGTGCTAT
>CAYJHN010000183.1:0-2495 GCA_964369985.1 uncultured Desulfovibrionaceae bacterium
AAAGTCAATATTTAGTCTTTATGCTAGGACCTTATTCTGATTCGTTCGTTATCTAATTGAAATTATAGTATAAAAGTGAGCGTAGCGAACAAAGGCTTTAGCTCGCGAAACAAGAGCCACGCCTCTTGTAAGTGAGGTTTCGTGCACAAGGTGCCGAAACAAATTAGAATCACGTCTCTTTTTATTTTATCAAATCAAGCGGTTTTTTGATGATATCAGTTAGGGTATTTACTAATGAATTTGTGAGACTTGTAAATGTTTGTGTAAGTAATCCTAGTACTTTAACTGAAAGCTGTGGGTCTGAAAGCGAGCCATTTAGGCTTACAGGAATTTTTGCAGCATTTTCATAACTTGCAAGAGCAGCAAGAGATATTGTCCATTTATTTAAATCAATAGTACTTTGCCCAACAAAACCTATAGGTTTGCCTGTCATATTAATATTGTCTAGCTTTAAAATACCATTTTTAATAGGGCCAGAGGCAGAAATAAGTGAAAATGATGTTTTCAAATTTTTTGGCACATAAGGACTTGGAATAGGAGGGTTTTTATAGCTGTCTACCTTTGGGTTTGATGTGCTATTTATGAAAAAACCATGCTCAATCCATGCAGAAAATTCGCCTTGCATATTTTTAAATATATCAGAACTTTTGCTTGCAATTCCCTTTGTTTCGAGTGAAAAAGTGCCATTGCCTGCAAGTAAGCTTGATAAACCTTGGGCTTGACTAAGAGCTAGCATGTCAACATCTTTTGCTTTTGTTTGAATATTATAATCAAGTGACTGAGGCTTTACTTGTATTGCTGCATTCATAGCTATACTGCCAGAAGTTGGGAATAGAGCAGTTGGTGTGATTGATATAGTGCCTTTATTGAACATCATTGGGATATTTGCCTTGTAAAAAGGCGTGCGGAAAAACCAAAGTTTTTCAAAAGAAAATGAACCTCTTGTGTTTAGTTTTGACAAAGTATCAAGAGGAAGTAAGGTATTTGAAGAAAATGGTGTCGCGTCAGAATGTTTTGTAAAGTCAAGATAACGATCAGCATTAAAAAAGTCAGAAGACAAAGCAAAAATTGTTTGTTTTGTTTTTGAAAAATCGTGTTCAACTGAGCCTGTGAAGGCATATTCATCAATGTTAACTTTAATGTCTTTTGTTGTAAGAACATTGTCTTTGTAAGTGAAAGAATTAGTTATATTTGCATGCGAAAGAGCACTTTTATCTCTCAGACTTGGCATTGAGATATTGTATTTTTTCATAAATGATTTAAGATTTTTTATTTCAAAAGAGCTCGTTCCCGTAATCTGAGGATTTGCAAATGAAGTAAAATCTATGGAGCCATGAAGTTTTTCATTATACAAAGTGCCTTTAAAGGCTTTATATACAATGTGTTGGCTAGGAAAATCAAATTCTAGCATGCCGTTTGATAAAATATGCAAAGGAAAGTCACTTATATATTCAACTAAGGCATAGGAAGGCGAAATGCTATTTGGTAGGCCTGTTTTCATATTGTAAAGTAGATTTGCCTTTGGAATATGCAATTTAATTGTGTGCTCATCTTTTACAAAGTTTAAAGAATGTTCGCCTAAAAATCCGTAAACATCTGAAATATTTGCAGGAAAATCTATGTGAGAGACTTTTGAATGTGCTGCAAATTTTTTGAAGGCAAAGGCATTTTCGTCTGGATTAAAAGCACCATCAGTAAGGCTTGCACTCACATCGAGATTTGGTTTTGAAAACATTTTTTCAAGTTCAGTATCTGTTTGCAAAGTGAGCTTTATTTTTGAATTAAGCATGCCAGATAATGGACTTTTTTGTGTGATTGCTTTGAAAAATTCTTTTACACTTGTTTCTTTGATTTCAGTTTCAATATTGATAGCATCGTGTATAAGAATTTGTGAAGAAAGAGTACCATCAAAGAAATGTGTCATGTTAATAGGTATTTGTGTGCCTTTTTCATAAGGCAAAACAGCAAAGCTCAAATTTCTGAAATTGTATTTCCAAAAAGTGATGTCATTTGCACTTACTTTAATATCGTAGATAAAGCTTGGTTCTACATAGTTTGGAGCATTTTTCTCTTCTGCACTGGCATGGAGCAGAGAATCGAGCGTGTCGTGCAAATATGCTGTTTCTATTGTTGGCTTATTTTCTAATTCAGGCAAGAGAATATTGAAGTTGAGCTTTGGTAAATAGGCATCAACAGCTAATTTATGGCCGTCAGCAAAGTTATAGTCAACTTTTGCATCTACTATATGCTTATTGTGTGTTGTTACTTTTAAATCTTTTGTGATAAGTGCATTTTTGTCTAAACTTGCTGTAAAAGAACCCTCTAACTTGCTGAGTTCAGTAACAATTGCAGCTGGAATTTCCCTTGTGTAGCTTAGCCAGCGAGGGAGATTGAGATTTTTGAAAGTGGCATTTATTTCGGCTTTAGGATTTGTTGTGAGTTCTTTTAGTTTTGAAGATAGTGTGAGAAGATTTTCTTCAATATTGATATCAGCG
>CAYJHN010000183.1:2540-4191 GCA_964369985.1 uncultured Desulfovibrionaceae bacterium
TATTTTTGTCAATATATTCAAGAGTTAATTTGGCTTTTGATGGAATATCTTGATTTTTTATATGAAAAGTAGAATCAAGTTCTATATCTTGTTTAAAAGGCTTTAATGTAAAGTCTTGATTGAGTGAAATTTGCCCCTTACTCTTTATTTGCGAAAGTAGACGTTCGTCGTAAAGCGAAAGATTGCTTTGAAGATTGATATTTGCAAGAACTTCACTATCTAAAACCTGTATCTGTTCTAACTTTAGCATAAGATCGGAAAATGAATGACTTTTTGCAATGTTATCAACACTTGTTGTTTGCACAAGTTTAAATTCTTTAATTGCAAGATCGATATTTTCAAATGCGTCAAGGTTGAGGTTGATAGAGCCAAGATAATAAGTATTTATCTGCTCTTTTTCTTGGAAAGGAATAAAATAAAATTCGCCATCAAGAACTTTAAAT
The DNA here is from genome assembly GCA_964369985.1 of uncultured Desulfovibrionaceae bacterium. Lineage (GTDB taxonomy): Bacteria > Desulfobacterota > Desulfovibrionia > Desulfovibrionales > Desulfovibrionaceae > CAYJAZ01. The sequence goes on from CAYJHN010000183.1 coordinate 2,984, forward strand.
TGAGAACTTTTTAGTTGTTGAGGAATAAAATCAAATATTTTTGAAGCTGTAAGAGGGCTTTTTTCTTCTTGTTCTATTTTATTTTCAGCAGTGATTTCAGCATTGTTTTTGTCACTATTTTCAGTTTCTCTTTCCTTATTTTTTTTATGTTCTAGAGAAATAGAAGGCTGAGTTAATTCAGCAAAAGCGAGATTGAAATCGCCCTTAAATAATGACAGCCAAGACATTTGCGAAAGCAAAGAGCGAGCTTCTACATCTAGGCTATAATTGTTAAATTCGTTTTTATACTGAATGCCTGAAAATTCAACGCCTAAGCGAGGAAAAAGAGTAAATTCGACATTTTCAAATGAGAGTTCTGGAATGTAGGTATTTACTTTTCCTTGAATAAAAGGTGTAAATTTAGAAGGTTGTAAAAAAGCAAGATAGGCATAGAGTGCTATGGTTGCAAGCAGTCCCCAAAGCCCTAGAAAGAATATATGTTTTTTTTTGAGTTTTATTTCTGTCACAATGAACTTCTTATGATATTTTTTTGTTTGTTTCTGTATTTAATGTAAAGAAATACTATAAAAAAAATAAAGTTTTTTCAAGTTTTACTATTGATAAATTAAAAAATAATTAAATAACAAATTTCCTGTATGAACTGACTTTTATTTGCTAATGATTATAAGTATTAAAGAGCCTTGGCATGAGGAAATCCTTTAAAACAGACTTTTTTTTATTGACATAGAGTAAGCTTTGTGGAAAAGTGAAAAAAATTATTTCAAATACAATATAAATATTTGTAATTGCAAAAAAGGGAAAGTATATTATGGCAAAAGAAGATGCTATTGAAATTGATGGAACAGTACAGGAAGCTTTACCTAATGCGATGTTTCGTGTAGAGCTAGAAAATGGCCACAATGTGCTTGCTCATATTTCAGGAAAAATGCGTAAATTCTATATCAGGATTTTACCAGGCGATAAAGTAAAAGTTGAATTATCACCTTATGATCTTACTCGTGGACGTATTACATACCGTATGAAATAAGATAGTTATTTTATTAAAAACATAAACCTCCTTAAGTTTTTTATTTTAAGGAGGTTTTTTTGTTTAAATCAAGTTTAATATTGTGCGAAATTGATTTATTTTTTCAGCTTTTTGAGCATTTTTTTTGTTAAAATAAAAAACAACACCACAAACAAAATTTTGCGTTAGTCTGCTTTTTATG
>CAYJHN010000184.1:0-4145 GCA_964369985.1 uncultured Desulfovibrionaceae bacterium
ACGTTTTTTGCTCGCGAGGATTTTGTGCTGAGTGAAACGAAGTCAAAATCTATCTAAGAAAGGATGCGTATAGAGAATTGTCGAAATTGCAGTTCTAGTTGATACTGGAAATTAATTTATAAAATAGAACTTTAGCGAGCGTAGCAAAAACGACGTTTTTTGCTCGCGAGGATTTTGTGCTGAGTGAAACGAAGTCAAAATCTATCTGAATCTATTAGGGAAAGGGAATTTCATTTTTCAAATGAAATTCTCTTTTTTAATTATTCTAAATATTTTTGTAGGCTGCGTTTTTAATTTTTTTTTACAATATATTTTTCGCTCTTTGCCTCGCCTCCAGCGGGGGCAAGGTAGGCGACAATAGGGCTTGCAGCCCTAAGCCTCGCCTCCTTGCAACCTCCTCGGCCTTACCTGCTATACATTGTCGCTAAAGTCGGCTTGAACTGTAAAGCGATGCCTTGAAAGATTTTTACAAAATCTTTCGGCAAGTCGCTCTTAGCTAAAGAATAAAGTTCTAGCTACGCCAACAAAAGGCAACGACAATGTATTTAAATAAGGAAATAGACTGTCCCAGTCTTTTACTCAACAAGATTAATTCACGCCAAAAAGTTAATTTTCGTTTGCAAAACAAGTTTTTTTTATAGCTTGTGATACACTATAATTTAATTGTCGAAGTAAGAGCTTGGAGTGAGGGGAATTGGCACTTGCCTTTTGTCGACGTAGCTGGAAAAAATAATACGAAGAGGAAGCATGCCTATAGCGTCCTCTTTGGTCCCGTGCGGAAGGCACAAGCACGAAGACAAAAATAAAATTAACAAAGAACAAATTAAAAACGAAGACGAAAACAAAAATGGAAGATAAAAAAACCTCCGTTCTTACTTTTACAAGCAGAATGAAGGCTCATTTCAAAATAACAAAAAGAAAAATCAAAAACTAAAACAACTCTTCTTCTAAAACAGTACAAATAGTATGATATATAGGCAAATGCAATTCTTGAATAAAAGGTGTAGAATCAGATGGCATTCTCAATTCCACATCTAATAATTCTGCCATTTCACCACCACTTTTGCCTGAAAGGCCAATAGTTTTACAATTCATTGTCTTTGCAATAGCAAGTGCGTTATTTACATTTGTGGAATTACCAGAAGTTGAAATAGCCCACAAAACATCTTTTTCATTTGCAAGCACATAGAATTGCTGAGCAAAAACCATATCAGGTGCCACATCATTTGCAAATGCAGTTGGCAAAGCAACACCTGAAACTAAAGAATAAGCCTTTATTCCCTCTTCTAGCGATGAAGTAAAATAATTCGCTTTTTCTGGAAATTTCTCTTCTAATTTTTGCTTAAAATCTTCTTTTATAGGTCTTTTCTTCATAAAAGACTTCACTAATTCGCCAACTATATGCTCGGCATCAGCTGCTGAACCACCATTGCCACAGACAAAAATTTGCCCATTATTCAAAATACAGTCTTTCAAAAGTTCAATTGTTTGAATTAATTCATTTTCCAAAATTTTTATTGAAGGATATCTTGTAAAAAGTTCGTTTATATAATGTAGGGATTTTTCTTTCATTTTAATTCCAATAGCTTATTCACAATCACATACAGTTAAACGTGTTGAGGATTGACTTGTAGGCATCACTTCTATTCTATTTATATTTACATGTGCTGGCAAGGTTGCAACCCAGCGAATACATTCAGCTATATCCGTTGCTACAAGTGGATTTTTCTTTGAATATACTTCGTCAGATTTTCCCTCATCGCCTTTAAAACGCACTAAAGAAAATTCAGTTTCTGCAAGACCAGGTTCAATACATGTAACTCGCACATTCGTGCCAGAAAGATCTGTACGCAGGTTAAGGCTAAATTGCTTTACAAATGCCTTTGTTGCGCCATAAACATTACCACCAGGATAAGGATAAGTACCCGCAATAGAACCAAGATTAATCACATGCCCTTTTCTCTTTTTCACCATATTTGGTAAAACAGCACGAGTAACATAAGTTAAACCCTTGATATTTGTATCAATCATCACTTCCCAATCTTCTAAATTAACTTCATGGGCTGGTTCTAAACCAAGTGCAAGGCCAGCATTGTTTACAAGGATATCAATATCTAAGTCTGCAAGATGTTTCACAACTTCATCATTATTTCTCACATCAAAATGCAGTGGCACGAAGTTTTTTAATTCTTTTGCTAATTGCTCAAGTCTTTCTTTTCTTCTGCCTGTGCCATAAACCTTATAGCCTAAGTCGCTGAATACTTTGGCAGTTTCTAAACCAAAACCCGCTGTAACGCCAGTGATTAAAATTGTTTGCATATTAAACTCCTTGAAGCAAGTATATAAAAAATTCACAAAAAGATAAAGACAAAAATTATACAGGACCTTAGGCAAAAATAAAAGCTTATTAATAATTTGTCACCGCATTGTAACATTAATATTTTATAAAAAATTAAAGAGCTTGAGCTCTTGCAAAAATGAAATATATTATTCATAATATATGCAGTACTTTCGTATATTTTTGACTTTTATACATAGGATAAACATGAGCACAAAAGAAACAATATTAGTAGTTGAAGACGAAGACGATATCAGATCTCTACTGGTTTTTAATCTTCAAAGAGAGGGCTATGCCACACTTGAAGCAGAAAATGGCTTAAAAGCACTTGAAATATTAAAACAAAAACAAGTGAACCTTATTCTACTCGACCTTATGATGCCCATTGTTGACGGCCTTACTGTATGTAAAACTCTAAATAAAGAAGAAAGTAAAATTCCAATTATCATGCTCACTGCAAAAGGTGAAGACATTGATAAAATTCTTGGCCTTGAACTTGGTGCTGACGATTATGTTGTAAAACCCTTTAATATCAGAGAATTATTTCTTAGAATAAAGGCAATTCTTCGCAGAAATACTTCAAGCGAAGCAAATCAAAAAATGTCAAAAGGCACTATTGAACTTGATATTGATGCCTATAAAATTACTCTTGCAGGCGAAGATATAGAAGCAACTGCAACAAAATTTAGACTACTTGAAGATTTAATGCGACATGCAGGGCATGTTCGCACACGTGAGCAATTGCTCAACAGCGTGTGGGGTTATGAATTTGAAGGATATGGCAGAACAGTAGATACACATATCAGAAGATTACGTGCAAAACTCAAAGAACAGGCTGAACTTATAGATACAGTGCGTGGTATTGGTTACAGATTTAAAAATTAATCAATTTTAAAAGATTTTTTATTATTGCTACACTAATTTAGCATTTTCGCAAGATTTTCTTGATCTAAGATATGGATTTCTCTACCTTTTACTGCTAGACAACCACTTTCAACCAAGCGTGTAAGAGCTCTTGAAACACTTTCCCTACTTGTGCCAAGAATACCACCTAAAACTTCACGTGAAATAGTGAGTTTTAATATGAGCTTACCCTCTTCTAAACGCGAACGATGCAAAAGATAGGCAGCTAATCTTTGCGTGATGTCCTTTCTTCCACGAGCTTCAAGTTTTCTTGTAAACATTCTTAATCTTAATGTTGTTTGTAAAAGCAGAGCTAAAGCCCAATCTGAATGAAGTAACACGCTTTCTTCAAGCTTTTTGTGAGCAAAGAAAATAGCCTTTGAATTTTCTAAAGTAAAGGCTGATGCGGGATTAGGAGAAGCTTCCCAAATAGCAGATTCGCCAAAAATACCGCCATTTCTTACCACATGTAGGACAACTTCCTTGCCATCATAGGTTTCATGGCAAACTTTCACTAAGCCATTTACAAGAACATACATTCCCTTTGCTTCTTCTTCTTCACGAAAAACAAAGGTATTTTTGGGAATTTCAACAACTTGGGCAAATAAAAGCAATTCTTCAATTTTCTCAAGAGAGAAAGAAGAAAAAAGACCAAAATTACTCACTATTTCTGCAAGACTTTTCTTTTTCATTTTAATATCCAAATTGTTATTTTCGCTTTTTAAAATACGCATGATACTTTCAATTTGCAAGTTTTTTATTTTTGTTTGTCTCCGACGGCCAAAGGACTACCGTCCTTTGGAAACCTTTACAGTGAGCGTTTATACGATATGCTCAGGCTGAAGAATATTTTTTATTTTTTCTTACGGAAAAGTTATATGAGCTACGCTCATAAATACTTTTC
>CAYJHN010000185.1:0-1977 GCA_964369985.1 uncultured Desulfovibrionaceae bacterium
AATCCTTTCCAATCGTGGGAGGCATCAAATGTACGGCTGATACCCATGGTCTTAATACCATCATTATTAAGCTCGGATTGACTCAACTATACACTATATTAGGAAAAAGTCAAGTATTAGATCAATGTTTTCTACTATCGTAAAACAATGCCTAATACTTTAACCACCCATAGTCATATAATTAAGCAAAAAATCCATTTCAAATTTTGCAATATCAGCACTATTTCCAGAAAGTGTCATTAATGATCTTTTTATTGGAATACTTGAATTTACATCTAAATTTTCTAAATCTGAGATTTCAATATATGCCTCGTGAAAAAGATATAAATTATCTTTAATTTTTTTAACTTCATTCATTTTTTCTAAAAAAGACTGTACTTGTTCAAGAGAATAACCTAAATTTTTTGTCTTCATAGCAATCTCGTTAGTTTAATTTATATGTAGATAAAAATGGAAGAAGCAAGTCTCTATTTATTTCCCACGCAAAATTTTCAGAATAAGCATTATAATCAAATATTATTTTTGTTATATTGCCGTCTATTTTTTTTATTATTGCCTTGTCAGGTGAAATATTTGCAACGTTATAAAAATAAAGAATATTTATAATAGTATTTTCATACTTTACTTGAAGTTTTTTTGAGATGTTTTTCAAATCATTATTATTAATCATTTCTTTATTTGGTGAATTAACATAGACTAACAATGCAGTTTTAGCATGTTTTAAGGAAGTTAAAAGTCTTTCCTCTCTTCTTTTATATTTATTGCTTACCTGACTGTATGCTTCATCAAAAGATAAATCATTATAAAAATCATGTATGTAAGTTATATTAGTTTTTTGATTAGTATATACATGATTTTTTTTATATGAATCTACAAGTTTTAAGTCTTTTTTTTCAAACCAAGTATCAAAATCATTTAATAAAATGTTCGCTCTAAGTGAAAAATCACCATCTAAAAGCCAATCAAATGGATAAGTATAATTTTGTAAGTTTGCAAGTCTTAAGGTTTCAGTGCAAGAACATGCATCACCTAGAGAAAATATAATGTCAAAAGAAGTAATTTTATTAGCAAACATAATTAATATCAACACCTTACTTATAAAGTCTTACTTTTCAAAATTAAGTAACAAAACTATTAACTCTATCATATTTTATTTGTATAAGAACGTTTTTCTAAAATAGCAACAAATAGTTAGAATAAGAACGAGAAAGACGTATTAATAACTAAATATAATCTATAATACTCTTTTTTTTCTTAATAGTAAATATACAAAAAAAGCCCTTGTAAAAAGGGCTTGTAGATTTAAAGCAGATGATTTTATTCGTAAAGTGTTATGTTATTGAGTTCTTTTTTCTCAAATCTACTTAACATAACATCAATAGCTTGTTTATTTTTATCAACTAAAAGTGAAGAACGATTAAGCATATAGGCTGATTCACCTACTGTACCACTGCCAGCAAAGAAATCGCAAACTGTGTCTTCTTCATTTGAATGAACTTTTATAATTCTATCAATAATACCGCGTGGTTTTTGTGTAGGGTAACCTGTTTTTTCTTTGCCTGTTGGGCTAACAATTGTATGCCACCAAACATCAGTAGGAGTTTTGCCTCTTTTGGCTTTTTCTTTGCCAACTAAGCCTGGTGCCATATATGGTATTCTATCTATATTATCATAATTATAAGTATAAATTGTAGGGTGTTTGGAATACCAAAATATATTATCGTGCTTTGCTGACCATTTTTTCTTAGAGCGCGCACCATAATCATATGCCCAGATTATTTCATTTTGAAAGCAATTTCTGCCAAAAACTTCATCTAACCATATTTTACAATAATGTGACTCTCTATAATCTATATGAAAAAACAAAGAACCATGAGGCTTTAGAATTCTATATGCTTCTTTTATTCTAGGCTTAATAAAGGATTCAAAATCTTCAAAGGAATCTTCGTAGGACTTTGTGGCATGCTTAACAGTTTT
>CAYJHN010000185.1:2016-3658 GCA_964369985.1 uncultured Desulfovibrionaceae bacterium
CTTGCTTTCTGCCAGTATTAAAAGGCGGATCTATGTATATTAAATCAACAAATGATGATGGCAGCGATTCGAGAATAGGGAGGTTATCGCTATGATAGAGAGTAATATGGGGCATAATTTCCTATTTACTTATACTTAAGATTATAAAAAGTAGAATTTTAAGCTTTTACTTCAAGAAGCATAAAACCATTTTTACCATACTTAATTTGATAAGTACCTTGTGTAAGTGGCGTTTTATCGTCTTTTGATTTTTCACCTTGAATACTAAAAGCATTTGCAGCTATTTGTCTTTTTGCATCTGAGCGTGATTTAGCCAAACCTGATGCAGCTAAGAAGGAAACAGGTGTGCTTTCTTCGCCTTCTTTTACTGAAAACTTAAGTGCATCTTCAGGGAAAGAACCTTTAGTAAATACAGCATTAAATGATTGTCTAGCTTGTTTGGCAGCATCTTCAGAGTGATAACGAGCTACTATTTCTGCAGCCAAATCTTCTTTTGCAATTTTTGGGTGTAAAGAACCATTTTCAACATTTTCTTTTAAAACTGCAATTTCTTCAAGTGTTTTGTTAGAAAGTAGTTCGTAATAACGCCACATAAGTTCATCAGAAATTGACATTGTTTTACCAAATTGATCAGTAGGACTTTCATCAATACCAATGTAGTTGCCATAAGATTTAGACATTTTTCTTACGCCATCAAGACCTTCAAGTAAAGGCATTGTGATAACACATTGTGGTTCTTGTTTGTAATAACCTTGTAATTGGCGACCCATAAGTAAGTTGAATAATTGATCTCTACCACCCATTTCTACATCAGTTTCTAAAGCAACAGAGTCGTATGCCTGCATAATAGGGTAGAATAATTCATGAATAGCAATAGGACGTTCTTCTTTGTATCTTTTTGCAAAATCATCGCGTTCTAATATACGAGCTAATGTGCAATGAGAAGCGAGTTTGATCATATCAAAAGAAGTAAGTGCTCCTAGCCATTTAGAGTTGAAAGCAACATGAGTTTTTTCAGGATCTAAAATTTTGAATACTTGTTTTTTATATGTTTCAGCATTTTCTAAAACTTGTTCTTTTGTTAGAGCAGGTCTTGTTTCTGAACGGCCTGATGGATCACCAATTAATCCTGTAAAATCACCAATCAAGAAAGTAACATCATGTCCTAACTCTTGAAAGTGACGCATTTTATGCATAACAACAGTGTGGCCTAAGTGTAAATCTGGTGCGGTAGGGTCAAAACCAACTTTAATTTTAAGTGGTTTACCTTTTGCTAATTTTTTTCTCAAATCTTCTTCATTTATAAAATCAGAAACACCGCGTTTAATAAGTTTAAGTTGTTTATCTATATCAATCATGAATATATCCTTATATAGTATGTGTTTTCTTCTTACATATTCTTATAATTTTGTCAAATACTCTTTGAGTAAGTAGGAAAAAACACATCATTATTCATAAAAAAATCCGACTTAAGTTTTAAAGGAAATATATTTTAAGAAAAAAGCTGAATTAATTTTATAGATATTATATATGTCTTTTCATTATTCTTATTTAAAACTTGATTATTCTTTATTTTAATATATAGTGTTCTAACAATTATTATGAGTAAGAGGAAAACATTATATGAGTAAATATATATTAT
>CAYJHN010000185.1:3668-4139 GCA_964369985.1 uncultured Desulfovibrionaceae bacterium
TCTTTAGATCAGGGCACAACCTCATCTAGAGCTATTTTATTTGATTATGAAATGAACATTGTTCAAATAGCACAAAAAGAATTTAGACAAATTTTCCCACAAACGGGCTGGGTAGAGCATGATCCAAATGAAATATTTGATTCACAACTTCAAGTAGCACTAGATTGTTTACAAGAATCAGCTACACATGCTCATGAAATTGTTTCTGTTGGTATCACAAACCAAAGAGAAACAACTATAGTTTGGGAAAAATCAACTGGAATGCCAGTATATAATGCAATAGTTTGGCAAGATAGAAGAACTGCTCAATTTTGTGAACAACTAAGAAATGAAGGCAAGGCCGATATCGTAAAAGAAAAAACAGGCTTACTTTTAGATTCTTACTTTTCTGGTACAAAAATTAAGTGGATTTTAGATAATGTTGAAGGTGCTAGACAAAAAGCTGAAAAAGGCGAACTTTTGTTCGGAACT
>CAYJHN010000186.1:0-3868 GCA_964369985.1 uncultured Desulfovibrionaceae bacterium
ACATGTCGGTGATTTCGTAGAGTTTACCGAGCGGCTGGTCATTGATCCAACGGGCGGCTCTAAGAGCACCTTGTGCGAAATTTTCTCTGGAATGTGCTTGATGTGTCACTTCTATTCTTTCACCAGGCCCCATGTAGTAGACAGTATGCACACCTACAACATCGCCACCGCGTATAGTTTGTATGCCGATTTCTTCTTTTGGTCTTTCACCTATAATGCCTTCTCTATGGTAGTTTGCTACTTCGTTAAGCTCCCATTCTTTGGCATCTGCAAGGCATTCTGCTAGGCGGATTGCAGTTCCACTTGGTGAATCTTTTTTCTTATTGTGGTGTAATTCTACCATTTCAACATCGTATTCTGCACCTAACATTTGCGTAAGCTTTGGTAATACTTTGAGAAGCACGTTAATACCTATACTCATATTTGGCGAGAAAAAGACTTTATTTGTATGCGATAATTTTTCTAATTCTGCTCTTTGCTCTTTAGTTAAACCAGTAGTTCCAATGACATGTGCAAGTTTGTATTTATTTGCTATATGCGAAGTTGCTACAGAATTTTCAGGTGATGTAAAGTCAATAACAACAATATCTTGATTGGCAAATTCAGCAAAGATTTCTTCTGTATTTGAAGATACTTTACATGACATTGCTGATAAGTGAGCTAGCTTTGAAATAGCTTCTTCTCTTTCGATTGCGGCTACAAGCTCTAAATCTTCAGAAGCAAGAATAAGATTGACTAAAGTTGCCCCCATTCTACCAGATGCACCTATGATGATAATCTTTGTTTTTTGCATGAAATTGTCCTTGTAATAAAGTTGAAATAATTAGAATATTTGCTTTAGTAAATCTTCAGCTTGTTTTACATCTGCACTTTGATTTTCACTTGAAAGAGCGTGAATTGAAGTATTTGGTGAAGTGCCTTCTGCAAATGGAATACTTTGCCCATCTTCAGTTTCAGTGCCGACAAAATAAATACCTTCTGGCACTGTGAATAAATCAGGCTGGTAAAGTGGAAGTACTTTTTCTGCAAAAGCTTTGTAAATTGGCAAGGCGGCTCTTGAACCTGTTTCACCTCGTCCCATTGGTTTTGGCCAATCGTAACCAACATAGGTGGCTGTGACATTATTTGGAGTTACACCAATAAACCACGCGTCCATTTCTTCGTTAGTTGTGCCTGTTTTACCACCAAGTGGAATTTCTAATTTCTTTAATTGTGAACCTGTACCAGACTTTACAACTTCTTCAAGCATTGTGCTCATAAGGTAGGCATTTTGTGGGTTGATAGCTTGCGTATGCTCTGTTTGTGCTTCGTATACAACATTTCCCCACGGGCCAATAATTGATTGAATGAATTTTGGCTTACTTAAAAGTCCTTGATTTGCAAAAGCAGTGTATGCTCTTGCCATTTCAAGCGGAGTTACTTCTATAGAACCAAGTGAAGCAGCAATGTGTGGTGGTAATTCGCCTTCTAAGCCAAGATCTCTTGCTCTTTGAATAACGCTTTCCATTCCGATTTGCTGTGCAACACGCACTGTTGCAAGGTTACGCGAACGCTTTAACGCAGTGATAAAAGCCATTCTTCCATCGAATTTTCTGTCAAAGTTAGAAGGTCGCCACATTTGTCTTGAATAAGGGTCAATAAATACGATAGGTGCGTCTAATATTTCAGAAGTAAGTGTGAAACCTTGATCAAGCGCAGCTGAATAAACAAAAGGCTTAAATGCTGAACCTGGTTGACGTTTTGCTTGTATAGCTCTGTTGAAATGCGAACTCTCAAGCCCAAAGTCATAACCACCAACAAGAGCAACGACGTCTGATGTTTTTGGCTCAATAGAAATAAGCGCACCTTGAACTACTGGTTTTTGCTGTAAAGCAAGCGGAATAAGAGTTTCTTTTGTTATTTCAGAAAGTAAGAGTGTTTTAGGATTCTTTTTAGTTGCAGCTGGCGGATTGAAAGATGCATAGACAACATCTCCAACTTTAAGAACAGTTGTCGCGTCCTTTATATTTGTAGAATCTTCATATCCGGTGACCTTTGGATTATGCTTTCTTGCCCAGCCCATTGTGTCAACAGAAATATAGCCCTTGTAATCGCCAAGAGAAACATCAGCTCCTTTTGCATTAACTTTTGTCACAAGAACTTTCACCCATTGATTATTTGCTAAATCAGTGAGAGCAAATGGATTTTTTTCTAAATAAGAATTAAATTCGTATTGCATGATATTTTCAATAGGGCCTAACCAGCCATATCTCTTGCTAGAACGCTCTAATCCATCACGAAGTGAATCTTTAGCAAAGAGCTGAATTTTTGGATCCATAGCGGTTTTTACAGTGAGGCCAAGTTCGTATACTGCTTGCTCGCCATAGATACCATAATCTAAACCATTTGCTTTAGCATTTTCTTCGGAAAATATCTCTATTAGCTGACGACGCACTTCTTCAAGATACCATTCAGCACCTTCAACTTTTGCGTGTTCCATTTTTTCAAAAACAGGCACTTCGTAAAATGCTTCTTCGTATTCTGCATCAGTGATTTTACCGTCTTCTCTCATTCTGCCTAATACATATTCTTGTCTACCTCTTGCTGCTTTGTAGTCGCGGTAAGGGTTAAAGCGAGTGGTAGCAGGTAAAATACCAGCAATGAGAGCTGCTTCGGCTACAGTGAGTTCATTGGCATGTTTTGCAAAATAATAACGTGCACCAGCTTCGATGCCATAAGATCTGCCGCCAACGTGAATTTGGTTTAAGTATATAGTAAGAATATCTTTTTTAGAAAGTTGTCTTTCAAGCTGGAAGGCAAGAAGCATTTCTTTGATCTTACGTGTATAGGTTTTTTCTGGCGTGAGAAGTAGCCTTTTCACAACTTGCTGAGTAATAGTACTCGCACCTTGCGTTGTGCCAGAAGTGAAATTTGTGATTGCAGCGCGCAAAATAGCGATTGGATTGATACCTGGGTGCTCAAAAAATGTCTTGTCTTCTGCTGAAATAAAGGCTTGAACAACATGATCTGGTAATTCATCAACAGTGATTAAATACCTTTGTTCATTGTATAGTTCACCCATAATCGAGCCGTCTCTTGCTAAAATAGTTGTGGTAAGCGGCGGCCTAAAATCTGCGACTTTTGTGATACTTGGCAAATCTGCTGATGCCCATTGAATAACACCGTAAACAATAATTACTGCAAGGGCGACACCAATATTTACAGCAAAAAATATGAACTTTAAAAAGAATTTCAGTGGTGATTTTTTTAATCTACTTTTCTTTTTTGATGCATCTTCTTCTGTTGCGTCAGTGTTTGCACTTTCTTCTGGCTTTTCTTCTGTTGTGCTTGCAGGTTTTGTTGCTGCTTCTACACTTTTATCGCTTGTAAGAGAAAGGTTTTCAGGGGTAGAAGCTTTTTTCACCTGATACACCTGATACACCTGACACACCTGACACATTAGAAACTTGCTTGACTGTCTCACTTGAAACAATCTCTTCATTCGATTTTACATCTTCATTTTTTTGACGATTTTCTAGAGTATTTGCAGAATTCTCTCGTTTGCTTTCAACATTTTCAGTATTACTAATTGAGCTTTCAAGAATGTTTTTTGATGGCTCTGTGCCTGTATTAATTGTATTATTTGTATTTGTATTATTTTCTGACATTTTTTTCTTCCCTCATGACTTGCTGATAATGCAAGTTTTATTCCTTTCTGTAAAGTGTCAAAATTTAAAAATTTTAAAATTGCAGTGAAATAAAATATAGGTAAATATTTTTATAGTTGCGTATTGATAATACTATTATATTTAATAGCTTTTATTTAATTGTTTTGGCCATTTTCCATTATAATTATAACATTTAATAATTAAAAAATCTTCGCCTCTTC
>CAYJHN010000186.1:3878-4125 GCA_964369985.1 uncultured Desulfovibrionaceae bacterium
GAATAATTTCAATTTTTTCAAAAAGAGGTGCTATATTTACGTCAAAATAGATATGTGGCATAGTGACTTTCTTTGTAATATAAAGGGCATCATAGCCAATCAGATCTTTATTATCTGATGGATTAGGCCATAAGTCATATTGCGATAGTCTATTGTCAAAATTTGAATCAAAGCTTCTTTCTTGTTTTGGTGAGTAAAAGGAAAGTGAAGCTGTTGTGTCGTAACGTGATGAAAAATAAAATACTTT
>CAYJHN010000187.1:0-4062 GCA_964369985.1 uncultured Desulfovibrionaceae bacterium
TTAATATTCCTGTAAATTCAAACGATCCACACATGATGCATGAAGCAGAAGAAGTTGCTACTCGCGTTATGGAAGTTGCTCAAGAAATGGGCGGTGCTGTTTCTGGTGAGCATGGTATTGGAATCACAAAGATTAAATTCTTTGGGCAAGACAAAATGGACGCTCTCAAAGAATTTAAAGCCATGGTTGATCCACGTGAAATAATGAATCCAGGCAAATTAGTGCAAAGAGAATTGCCTGTAAAACCATTTACTTTCTCTTTCAACAGGCTTATCGAAGACATTCGTCAAAGCGGTTTGGCAGATAAAGAAAGACTTATCAATCTGCTTGAAACAGTGCAAATCTGTACTCGTTGCGGCAAGTGTAAACATGTGTGCCCAATGGTTTATGCTGAAAAATCATACCATTACCACCCAAGAAATAAAAATATCGTGCTTGGTGCCATTGTTGAAGCTATTTATTATTCACAAATCACACAAGGTTCACCTTCAAAAGCACTTCTCAAAGAGTTACGTAATCTTATCGAACATTGTACTGGTTGCGGACGCTGTACTTCTGTTTGTCCTGTAAAAATACACTCCGCAGAAGTTGCCCTTGCTCTTAGAGCCTTCTTAGAAGACGAAAAAGCTGGTGGTCACCCAATTAAAAGTAAGGTTTTAGGCGTTTTGGCAAAAAACCCTGAAAAACTTGTACCTGCTGCTGCAAAAGTAGCTGCTGTTGGGCAAAAAATGCAAAACTCTGTTGTTGGCCTTATTCCTAAAGTATGGAGAGAGCGTATTGAAAGTCCGCTTTTCTCTGACAAAGGACCATCTACCGGTATTGCAAATATTTACGAAGGCTTAAAGCTTGAAAAAAGTGGAATATTTATTCCAGCAAATCCAATTTTAGACGAAGCAGGAAAGCCAAAAGCAGTTTTCTACTTCCCTGGTTGCGGTGGTGCTCTTTTCTCAAGAAAGATCGCATTTGCTACTCTTGCACTCTTGCTCAAAGCTCGCTATGCAGTTGTTGTGCCGCACAAGCATTTATGCTGTGGCTACCCTCTTATTTCTTCTGGTGCTGATGGCAACTACAAAGAAAACTTAGCAAAAAATAAAGAAGCCATTAATGAATATCTAAAACAAGCTGAAGAAGCAAACTTATCTGTTTCTCATGTTATTACTGCTTGTGGTTCTTGCCGAGATAGTATTGAAAGACATGAATTAACATATAAAAATGTTGAATTGCCACATGAAGATGCTGTTCAATTCCTTGTAGATAAACTCACCCTTGATGGCTCTTTAGAGGGACAAAGCTACCTTTACCACACTTCATGCCACCCTGAGTGGTCAAATGTGAAAGCAGTGAAAGGCGGCGGCAAAGCAGCAAAAGCTCTAGAAAAACTTTCTGGCGCAACACTCACAGTAAACACTGGTTGTTGCGGTGAATCTGGCATGGGTGCTCTTTCTTCACCAAAGATTTACAATGCCATTCGTAACAGAAAAATGCAGAATCTCAAACCTTTATTACCAAAATACGACAAAAACCTCCCTATCATCGTGGGTTGTCCATCTTGTAAGATTGGCATTGCAAGAACACTTATCAACTTAAAGGATAAAAGAAATGTTGTACATTCAGCTGAATGGCTTGCAGACTCTCTTTTATCAAAAAATTGGCAACAAAGCTTTAAAAGTCAAGCACAGAAATTAGATGCAAAAGGCATGCGTGTTATTGACATAGAAAACATATAATAAACAAGTCTTTTCATAAAATAAACAATAAGTTTTAATAAGAAAAGACGAGGAAAGGATACATCATGAATAAAATCGAAGGAAAACTCCAAGCACAAGGTTTGAAATTTGCTATCATTGCAACAAGATTTAACGACTTTGTTGTGGACAGATTAATTGGCGGTGCTGAAGACTATCTTTTACGTCACGGAGCAGACGAGCACAGCATTGATCTTATCAAAATCCCTGGTGCTTTTGAAATGCCAATCGTTTGTAAAAAATTAGCACAAACAAAGAAATATGACGGAATTATTGCTTTAGGTGCAGTTATTCGTGGCTCTACTCCACACTTTGACTTTGTCGCAAGCGAAGCAACAAAGGGTCTTGCACAAGTTTCTTTAGAATACAG
The DNA here is from genome assembly GCA_964369985.1 of uncultured Desulfovibrionaceae bacterium. Lineage (GTDB taxonomy): Bacteria > Desulfobacterota > Desulfovibrionia > Desulfovibrionales > Desulfovibrionaceae > CAYJAZ01. The sequence continues at coordinate 2,116 of CAYJHN010000187.1, forward strand.
CACACCAGTTGGTTTTGGTTTACTCACCACTGATAATGTTGAACAAGCTATTGACAGAGCTGGATTAAAAGCGGGCAACAAAGGCGTTGAAGCTGCTGCTGCTCTTTTAGAGACTATTAGAGTTCTCGAACAAATCTAGGCTTTGTTTCTAATCAAAAATAAGATCAACACATAAATCACAGGATTTCACCTTGTCAAAACAACAAAAATCAAAAAATCAAAAAATTGTTTCGCGTTCACAATCACGATCACTTGCTTTTCAGGTGCTCTATAGCATTGAATTTAGCTATATCCAATCAGAAGAAGCTTTGAGACAAGCTTTTAGCACAGCTCCAAGAGTGAAAGTGATATACGATGAAGATGAACTTGATTATCAAATTGACCAAATCGAAACAGATGAAGCAAGCAAGCATTACGCACCAACCATAGATTCCTTACCACATCAAGAAAACGACACTGTTGAAGATGTGAATACAAGTATAATTCCGCAAGGTTTTGCTTATGAACTCGTTGAAGGTGTGTGGAAAAATTTAGATGTTCTTGACGAAACTATCAAGGAATACACTAAAAATTGGCGTATTGATAGACTTGGAAGGATAGAAATCACCATCTTGCGAATCGCTCTTTTTGAAATGCTCTACAGAGATGATATTCCTGTAAAAGTTTCTATTGCTGAAGCCCTAGAACTCACAAATCAATTTGCTGAAATAAAAGCCCGCAACTTTATTAACGGCTTACTTGACGCTGTTCACAAGAACAAAATCTCAAAATAACAATCTTTCATATTTATTACAATTACTTGAGGTAAAAATGCCCCTCTCACAAAATTACGATCATCAAAACATAGAAGAAAAATGGCAAGAGCTTTGGAAAAATGAACACACGTACAAAGCTGTTGATTTTAGCGATAAACCTAAGTATTACTTATTAGAAATGCTTCCATACCCATCTGGAAATATCCACATGGGGCATGTGCGTAACTATTCTATAGGTGATGTTGTTGCTCGTCATAAACGCATGCAAGGCTTTAACGTGTTGCACCCAATGGGTTGGGACGCTTTTGGCTTGCCTGCTGAAAATGCTGCTATAAAAAACAATACTCACCCAGCAAAGTGGACTTATTCAAATATTGATAATATGCGTCACCAGCTTAAAAGATTAGGCTATTCTTATGATTGGGAGCGTGAAATCGCAACTTGTCATCCATCTTATTATAAATGGGAACAGTTATTTTTTATTAAGCTTCTTGAAAAAGGCTTAGCATACCGTAAAAATGCGGCACAAAATTGGTGTCCATCTTGTAACACAGTGCTTGCAAACGAACAAGTAGAAGACGGGCTTTGCTGGCGTTGCGATTCTATAGTTGAGCAAAAAGAGATGACACAATGGTTTTTACGCATCACTGATTATGCCGAAGAATTAATCAAAGACCTTGACTTACTTGACAAAGGTTGGCCTGAACGTGTTCTTTCAATGCAAAAAAACTGGATTGGTAAAAGTGTTGGTGCAGAAGTTGACTTCATGCTTGAAAACACAGACATAAAAATTCCTGTTTTCACAACACGCCCTGATACTTTATTTGGCGTGACCTTTATGACACTTGCTCCAGAGCACCCATTAGTGCCTCAAATCATTGAAAATGCTCCAAATAAAGCACAAATTGAAGCCTTTATTGATGAAGTTCGTTCAATGGATAAGATTGATCGTCAATCAGATTCACTTGTTAAAAACGGCGTTTTTACAAATAGTTATGCTATTCACCCTCTCACAGGTGAAAAAATACAAATTTGGCTTGGCAATTTTGTTTTAGCTGAATACGGCACAGGAGCGGTTATGGCTGTTCCTGCACACGATCAGCGTGATTTTGAATTTGCAAAGAAATTTGGCTTAGACATTAAAGTTGTTATCAATCCAAAAGACAGTGTGCTTAAAGCCGAAGAACTAGAA
>CAYJHN010000188.1:0-2097 GCA_964369985.1 uncultured Desulfovibrionaceae bacterium
CTGAATTTCTTGAAGAACTTGCTTATTATAATAAGCATTATCTTGGCAGACCAACTCCAGTATTTTTCTGTAAGCAGCTTACAGAAGAATTAGGTGGTGCACGTATTTTCCTAAAACGTGAAGACTTAAATCACTTAGGCGCACACAAAGGAAATAACTGTGTAGGTCAAATACTTCTTGCAAAACGCATGGGCAAAAAACGTATTATCGCTGAAACAGGTGCTGGTCAGCACGGTGTTGCAACAGCTGCCGTTTCTGCTTTATTTGGCATGTCATGCACTATTTTCATGGGCGAAGAAGACATGAAAAGACAAGAATTAAATGTGTATCGCATGCGTATGATGGGTGCAGAAGTTGTGCCTGCTATGAGTGGGCAACGTACTTTAAAAGAAGCTGTTGATGAAGCTTTAATGGAATACGCAACACATACAGACGCTTTTTACCTTCTTGGTTCAGCTGTTGGCCCTCACCCTTATCCAAGCATGGTTCGCTTTTTTCAATCTGTTATTTCACGTGAAGCGAGAGAGCAATTTCAAGAATTGGAAAACAAACTACCTGACATTGTTATGGCTTGTATTGGCGGTGGTTCAAATGCAATTGGTATGTTTGCAGAATTTATCAAAGATTCAAGTGTAAAAATTATAGGAGTCGAACCAGGCGGCATTGGCGATGAATTAGGACAGCATGCAGCCCCTCTTAGCCATGGTAAGCCAGGAACTTTACATGGTTTTTATTCATATCTTTTACAAGATGAATACGGAGAAGTTGCTTCTGTACATTCAATTTCAGCCGGTTTAGATTACCCTGGTGTTTCGCCTGAACTTTCTCACTTAAAAGACATTGGCAGAGCAAGCTTTGTCACAGTTACTGATAAAGAAGCTATTGAAGCCTTCAAAACGCTTTCTCGTGCAGAAGGTATTATTCCAGCACTTGAATCTTCTCACGCTGTCGCGCATGCTCTAAAAATTGCTCCAACTCTTTCAAAAGAGACAAATATTCTTATTTCACTTTCAGGTCGTGGTGATAAAGATATGGATCAATTAATTAGAATTGGGGCTTGCTAGCTTAGGCAAACAAAGATATCAATTCATTGCTTTTACATGCTAAAGCATTGAACTTACATTATATGTCTTTGCAAAATTTTAAACTTGACATCTAATTATTTTCACACTATTTTTAAAAAAGCTTAGCAAAAAGGATTGTAAATATGTTTACATTAGAAAAAAACATTTTTAGCTCACAAGCTTATTCTACAAGCTTTACAGCTTCATGGTGGCGTTGGCAAAACATGCCAAGGCTCTCTTTTCTTATGTAAAAACATATAGATATATTTACAAAGAGTCTCTGGCATATAGTATTTTATGCCAGAGACTCTTTTTTTTATACGCACAATTCAATTCTTCTAAAAAAACAAGGATAAAAACATGAACAAAATTCTTTCAAAATTTCTTTTCACCTCGCTATTTCTTACTTTCTTTAGTTTGCCACTTCACGCAAAAGAATTACGCTATGCAAACTTTCCGCCTGCAAGCACTTTTCCTAGCATGCAAATGGACGCATGGATTAAAACCATTGCAGAAAGAACACAAAATGAAGTGCAAGTGCAAACCTTTCCAGCAAGCACTCTTCTAGACACAAAAACAATGCTTCGAGGCATTGCACAAGGGCAAGCAGATATTGGCTGTACAAGCCTTTTATACTACCCTGGCTCTTTTCCACTTTTTGAAGTTTTTGGACTTCCACTTGGCTTTACTTCAGCCACAGAAGCTTCATTTGTTGTGTGGGAAGTATTTAAAAAACACACACCAAAAGAACTTGCACGCTATAAAGTAATCAGCATGTTCAGCTCTGCCCCATCGCAAATAATGAGCACAAAAGAAGTAAATAATCTTGCAGACATACAAAAAATAAGCCTACGAGCTTCTGGTACAATTTCTGATGCCCTTTCTGCTATTGGCGGAAATGCTGTTTCTATTCCAATGTCTGACACGCCAGAAGCTTTGCAAAAAAATGTAGTTGAGGGCGTTTGTTCCTCTTGGGACACTTTATACGACATGAATTTTGCTGAAGATTGTAAATTTGGTTTAACTGTGAATA
>CAYJHN010000188.1:2113-4030 GCA_964369985.1 uncultured Desulfovibrionaceae bacterium
TCAGAAAAAGCACAAGCAGAAATTATGAACTATGCCGACGAACACGCTCTCTACACAGGCAGATTAGTAGATAATTCTGGCAAAAAAGCTCTTGAATGGGCTATAAACGAACATAATTTTTCGCTTGCACAAATGAGTGAAGAAGAACAAATAGAAATTACAAACAAATCAGCACCTCTCATTGAAAAATGGAAAAAAAATGCAATGGATAAAGGCTTAGATGCCGACGCAATTTTAGCTGATATTCAAGCATTCCGTGCAATCTATAAAGAAAAATACGCAAATTAATAGGAATAAGCATGCTCAACCTCTACACACGAAGAATTTCAAAAACACTTTTCTTCTTAGGTGCTTTTTTATTTCTTTCAATTATAGCAATAACTTTGATAAATATCAGCATGCGTTTTTTTGATACAAGTCTACGCGGCGCTATAGAGCTTAGTGGCTTTCTTGGAGCTGCTGCAATGGGGCTTTGCTTACCACAAGTAGAAATTCAAAAAGCACACGCAAGTGCCGGTATTTTCTTTAACAAACTACCAGAAAAAGTCCAGTCTATACAAATAATTATCACTCATATTCTCTGTTTTCTTATCACCTTAGCCATGACGCTAGAGCTTTATGACTTAACAATTTTTGTGCACGAAGGCATGGAAACAGTAGACGGTTGGCCTATCCCCTCTGCCCTCTTTATTGGCATTCTTAGCCTTGGACTTGCTGGGCAAAGTATTGTTATTGCATTAGAACTTTTGGGCATGCTTAAAAAATCCTACAAGAAAAAAGCTTCAAACATATTTAACGAAACAGAAAAAGAAAAAGTGTAGGGTATATATATGTCACCAACTTTATTAGCAATATCTTCATTAATCATACTTATCGTCGGCATTTTATATATACGCATTCCTATATCTTTTTTGCTCGCCTTGATAGCTTTTGCTGGTTATGCCATTTTAGACGGCTATAGTCTTGCTTTAAATATGCTTGGCAATGAATTATGGTCTGTTTTTTCAAATTACGGATTAACAGTAATTCCTTGTTTTGTTTTCATGGGTCAAATTTGCTTTCATACTGGCCTGAGTAAAAGGCTTTATGCTGGCATACAAAGCTTTTGTGGCCATAAAAGAGGCGGACTTGCACTTGCCACTGTGATGGCCTGCGGAGGTTTTGCAGCAATATGTGGCTCTAACACAGCAACTGCGGCCACTATGTCTGTTGTGGCTTTACCTGAAATGAAGCGATATGGCTATAATCCAATGCTTTCAACAGGCACTGTTGTAGCTGGTACAACTTTAGGTGCAATCATTCCGCCTAGTGTTGTTGCTATTGTTGTTGGCGTGCAGACTTCGCAATCTATTGAAGCTTTATTTATGGGCTCTCTTTTACCTGGGCTTGGGCTTTTAGCCTTGTTTATGCTAACTATTCCACTTGTTTTGTCACGCAAGCCAAGCTGGGCACCTGTGAGCGAAAAATCCTCTCTAAAAGAACGCATAAGCCATTTAGGTGGCTTATTTGAAGGCTTTATGCTTTTCTTTATTGTTGTTGTATGCCTTGCTCTTGGTGTTTTTACGCCAACTGAAGCTGGTGCAGCTGGAGCGGCAACGGCTATACTTATAGGTATTATTAGAAAAAGCCTTTCATTTCAAGCTTTTTTACGAGCTTTAGAAGAAAGTTTAACTATTTCAGTCATGCTTCTTTTCTTACTTGCAACTGCCTCAATGTTTGGTAAATTTCTCACGCTTACTCGCTTTCCCTTTGAATTAGCCCAATCACTCACAAATCTTGCCTTGCCGGAATTTTGTATATTACTTATTGTTCTTGCTATCTTTGTTTTTGGTGGCATGGTAATGGACGCACTTGCCTTACTTGTTATAGCAATGCCTATTTTCTTTCCACTTGCAGAGGCAATGGGCTGGAATAGTT
>CAYJHN010000189.1:0-3066 GCA_964369985.1 uncultured Desulfovibrionaceae bacterium
TTGGAAATTCGCCTTTTTCAATGCTTTCGTATAAATCTTTTTGATGGCTTTCTCTATCCATTGCTATGATTTTTCCAGCTTCTTCGTCAGTAAGGTTTACAATACCTTGCTGTGAAATGAAGTGGAATTTCACCCAGTAACGCTCGTTTTGTGCGTTTACAAAACTGTAAGTGTGGCTACCAAAACCATGCATATGTCTGTAAGATGCTGGAATACCGCGATCACTCATAACAACAGTTACTTGGTGAAGAGCTTCTGGAAGTCTTGTCCAGAAATCCCAATTGTTTTTTGCTGATCGCATATTTGTACGAGGATCACGCTTAACTGCGTGGTTTAAATCAGGAAATTTTAATGGATCACGGAAGAAAAATACTGGTGTGTTGTTGCCAACCATATCCCAATTGCCTTCTTCTGTATAGAATTTAATCGCAAAACCGCGAATATCTCTTTCAGCGTCGGCTGCTCCACGTTCCCCTGCAACAGTGGAAAAACGCATAAATAAATCAGTTTTTTTGCCAACTTCGCTAAAAATTTTTGCTTTTGAATATTTTGTGATGTCGTTTGTTACAGTAAAAGTTCCGTATGCTCCCGAACCCTTTGCATGCATACGTCTTTCAGGAATTACTTCTCTATCAAAATGAGCAAGTTTCTCTAAAAACCATACGTCTTGCAAAAGCATTGGGCCTCTTTTGCCAGCAGTTAAAACATCTTGATTGTTTGCAACAGGTGCACCATTCGCCGTAGTCAAGTTCTTTTTTGACATATAAACTCCTTAATTTAAACTTTTTATGTATAAGACAATACATCTACTATTAGGAATACCTCTTATTAAGAAAGGTGTCAAGCTAATAATTAATTTAAGGAATACCTCTAATGAATTGATTTCTCTATTATTTTTTTTGTTATAAAAGATGTGCTTTTTAAAGAGAAATATAAGTTACTGATTTTATGTGTTTTTAAAAAATGTTCTTTTTTGCACTTTCTCTTGCTTGACAGCCTTGTTGTGAAGGTTTAAAATTCTTTTTTTAGAATAAAACAATATAAAATCATACTATTAGGCATGCTATGCAAAAGTTCAAATTTCTTCATGTTGCAGATGTACATTTAGATGTACCTATGCAGAAAATCTCAACAAAATTAAATATTGCGGCAGATGCAACCTTTCTTGCTTTAGAAAATCTAGTGCAATTTGCTTTGGAAAAAAAAGTAGATGCCGTAATTTTTGCGGGTGATATTTGGAACGATGAAGACGCAAGCCTAAGAGCAAGACTTAAATTTAAAAAAGCGACAGATATATTGAGTAAAAATAATATTTCAGTCTATGTGGCACATGGAAATCATGATCCACTTACAAAAGAGTTTGAAAGTATACAATATTCTGAAAATGTACATGTTTTTACAGAGAATATGACAAGTTTTTCCTTTAAAAAAGAAGATAATCTGCTTGCATGTATTCATGGTATAAGTCATACACAAAAGAAAGAAACATCTAATTTATCTAAATTGTTTATAAAATTAAATGAATGTGAAAAAGAAAAATGCTTTCATATACATGTTTTGCACACTTCACTTATGGGCAATGAAAAAGAAGATAATTATGCTCCATGTTCATTAGCGGATTTACGCGAAAAAAATCCTCATTATTGGGCTTTAGGGCATATTCATACTTTTCAAATATTAAATGAAAATCCTGAAATAATTTTTCCTGGTTCCTTACAAGGTACACATATTAATGAAGATAATGCTCACGGTTGTGTGTATGTTGAGTTAAAAAGAGAAGAAAATAGTTCAGGAGTAGAAATAATAAAGGAGTTTATTCCTCTTGCTCCTTTAATGTGGTTAAAGCTTGAATATATTCTAGAAGAAGAGTGTGAAGATTTTGTTTCCTTACAAGAAAAAATACAAGATTATCTTATTGAAAAAACAGAAGAAATACTAAATTCCTCACAAGAATATTTAAAAAAATATACAAAGCAAATAGTTGTGAGACTTACTTTAGCTGGCAAAAGCTATTTGAATAGTGAACTTCGTGATATATATAAATTAAAGGAATTAAAATCTTCTTTGAATGAAGATTTAGTTCATTCAAATCCAGCTCTTTATATTAATGATATAGAGCTTGAAACTGTAAGTAAGGAAGAGGAAAAATCTATAGAAGAACTTTTGAAAATGGATAGTTTTTTGGCAGAAGTTCTTAAAAAAGGCGAAAAGTTACTGAAGATAAGCGAAGATGAAGTCTATGCAGAAATGGAGAAGATTTATAAAGAAAGTCCTATACTTAAAGGACATTATAAATTGTTACCTTTGCCAAAAGATAAAGATTTTTATAAGAAAATAATAGTACAAGCTCAATACTTAACAAGACAACTGCTTGAAAAAGCTGAATAAAGATAAAATATGAAAATTAACTCATTTGATATACATGAATTTGGCTTCTTAGAAAAGCAAAACAATACGCTCTCTTCTGGTTTGTCGATATTTCTTGGCAGAAATGAAGCGGGTAAGTCTAGCATGCTTGAATTTTTTAGAACAGTCTTGATTGGCTTTCCTGCCTCAAGATCTAAAAAAGCGAAAGAAGGTGTTTTTATAAATAAAAGCAAGCAGATGGGCGGTGTTTTAGAAATTGAGGGCGTTTTTGCTGGTAATTTAAAAATCGAATGAAATTTAGGATCTTTAAAAGTATTTATTCATGAGGGAATGCCTTTATCTTCAAATGTTTATGAAAACTTGCTTTCAAATGTAACAAGAGATGTGTATTGCTCACTCTATGGTTTTAGCTTAGCAGAATTACAAAATTTGCAAAGTCTTGAAGATGAAGAAGTACAGGCTATTTTGCATGGAGCTTCTTCTGGCGTAGGTACTTTTTCCTTACAATATGCTTTAAATCAAATTGAAAATACTTTAACTGCAAAGGGTTCTAAGAGTTTATTAACAAACGATAGTTTCAGAAATTTCTTTAAAACAAATTGTCAAAGAATCGAAGAAATAAATCTTGAAATCAAGGAAATAGTTGAGCAAAATAAAGAAATTGATAATGACTATAATGAATTAGAAAAAAAACAGACT
>CAYJHN010000189.1:3076-3991 GCA_964369985.1 uncultured Desulfovibrionaceae bacterium
AATTGTATACATTGCAAACAAAGATTCAGGCATGGCAAGCATACACTGATTGGCATTTACTTTTGCAAAAACTAGATAGAATACCTGATATTGCAAAAAAAATACCGCATAATGCAAAGGAAAAAATAAGTGCATTAGAGCAAAAAATTGTTTTTCTTGCAAATGAAGTAAGGAAAAAAGAAGAAGTAAGAAATGTGCTCATGCAAAAAGTGGATAATACGCATATTAATGAACTTTTAATCGAAAAATATGATATTATTACAAAGATTTTTGCCTTTAAATCAAGCTATAAAAAGGCATTACATGCCTTGCCTTTATTAGAAAAAAATATACATGAGAATGAAATTGAGCTTGCCAAACAAGTTGAATACTTAGGAACAAATTGGAGTGTTGATACTATTGAAAAGCTCAATCTTAGTTTGCAAGTCTTTGAAAAACTAGACGAGTTTAATATATCTTTAACAAAAAAAACAGCAGACCTTGAGCAAAGCGAAAAAAATATACAAGATCTTAATGCACAAATAAAAAAGCATGAGGCAGAAATACAAATTTATCAAGAAAATATAGATGACTTACCAAAAACTTTGCTAGATTTTAGTGGCGAAGAATACTACGAACTTGAAACAAGAAATGAACAAGCTTTGCCTTATTACGATGTGTTAGCAAAGAAAAAAGAAAGTTCAGATATAAATTTTAAAGAGCTTGAAAATAGCTTTCATAAGTATGGCTATGATTTTCCTTTAGAGGAAGATTTGCTTGCTAAAATATTAGAATCGCAAGATAAAATTTTAATTATACAAAAAAATATACTCTTGCAAGAAGAAAAAATAAAGGCAGAAGAAAATTCTGCAAAGCAAATAGAGAAAGAAATAATAAAAAAAGAAGAAAGAAATAAAGTATATATTGAAGAAATAG
>CAYJHN010000190.1:0-994 GCA_964369985.1 uncultured Desulfovibrionaceae bacterium
ACTTTAATTACAAATATAATTATTAAAAAAACCAAAATTAAAAGTGCTGTTAAAATAAGCATAGAAACTCCTTAAATTTTAAGAATTTAGCTTTAATTATACTATAAAGCTCAGAAAATCAAGAAAATAAAATAGCAGAATTTTTAAAATAGCCTTATGAAAAGATTTACTTTTATAAGCTTTTTCTTTAATATGCAAAAAATTCACATAAAAGGTTTATTATGAAAAAGTTTACATCTATCTTTACCCTTCTTGCAATCAGTGCTTTTGCACCTTTACAGAGCTCTGCTGAGCTACTTTCTGAAGAAAGTGTTAAAGATATCAACAACACATGGAATAGCATTACTCATAGTGCTAAAGATGTGAAGGATTCCGTAAAGCAAAAAACGCAAGAAGGAATTAACGTTCTTGGTAACGCTTATGACGAAATTTCAAAGGATATTGTTCAAGGGAAAAACAATCTTTTTGCCAATAACGACGATGATGATGATGACGATAACGACGATCGTGACAACAATGATGATGACGATAACGACGATCATGACGACGATCATGACGACAATGATGACGATGACGATCATGACGACGATGATGATGACCGTGATGATGATGATGACGACAACTAGTTTTATTATAAGATAATTTTATAAATTATAAGGAGCATACATGAACCAAACACTCGAAAATATAAAAACAAGACGTTCTTGCAGAAAGTATGTTAACAGACAAATTACAGACGAAGAATTAAATGCAGTTCTCGAAGCTGGCTTGTATGCTCCAAGTGGAATGGACAAACAGTCTCCAATATTTATTGCTATTCAAGATCCTGAAATAATAGCAGAACTTGCAATAATAAACAAAAAATATTGGATAAAACAAGGCGAACACGGCTTTTACTACGCACCAACCGTTATTGTTGTTCTTTCAAAGCCAAGTATATGCAAAACTTTCGCTCTTGATGCTATGGCTAGCGTACAAAACATGCTTATAGCTG
>CAYJHN010000190.1:1004-3988 GCA_964369985.1 uncultured Desulfovibrionaceae bacterium
AAGAATTTGAAAGCGAATACGGTAAAAATCTCTTAAAAAAACTAGGCATTGATGAAGATTATATTGGCATCGAACATGTTGTACTTGGCTATAGAGAGGGAGAAAAAACAAAAGCATCAGCAAGAAATGAGAATAGAATTTTTCGCCTATAATCATAAAAACAGAAAAATTAATACATTATTATGAAAATTTACGACCAGCATGTACACTCTTTTATTTCTTCAGATACAAATGAAAGTTTTGAAAATTATATAAAAAAAGCTAAGCTATTAAATCTCACACATTTACTTACTACTGAACATTTCGATCTATCCTCTTATGAATATAGAAGAGATGATATTCCAGATTTTGACAAACTAGAGAAAACACTTCAAAAATTACAAGATAAACATAAATCTATCACTTTTCTTAAAGGTGTTGAAATAGGTTATAAATATTCACGCATAAAAGACATTGAAAAGCTTGTGCAAGAAAGAAATTTTGACTTTGTTCTTATGTCTGTGCATGAAGATGAAGAAAGCTCCTCATTCACTCAAGCTTTTGTGCGCGGACTAACAAGCGATCAAGCCTATGGTAAATATTTGAATTTATGTTTAGATTTAGTAAAAAACATAGATTGCTTTAATTCTTTAGCCCATATTGATTTTTTACTTAGATATATTGAAGCAGTTGAAATAACAAAACATAAAGAAAAGCTTGAAGAAATTATGCTTTTACTTATTAAAAAGAATAAAGCATTAGAATTTAATACAAGGTTTTTATATCAAAATAATGATAACTCTTATTTGAAATATATCTTTACACTTTACTATAATCTAGGTGGCAAGAAAATCACCTTAGGTAGTGATGCACACATGGCTTATTCCTTATTTGCATCATTTGATGAAGCCATTGAAATTTTAAAAGAAATAGGTTTTGATTCCCTTTGTTTTTACCAAAAAGGTAAGGAAATAAATATCAAGATTTAGCTTTTCTAAGAAAGAAAAAAAAAAAAGGAAACTTTTCTATGTCAAAAAAACAGATGACTAAAAAGTTTCCTTTTTTATAATTAAAAATAAAGCCTATCTAACTTATTTTATAGAAATTATTCAACAGTTACGCTTTTAGCAAGGTTACGTGGTTGATCCACATCAAGATTTAGCTGCGTTGCAACATAGTAGGCAAAAAGCTGTAATGCCGGCAAGATAAGAAAGGACTGAAGAGGTTGCATTTGAGTTAAAGGTAGTTTCCAGCTATCAGTTGAAGAGATTGCGGCATTTGTATCAGAAAGCACAATAGTTTTACCTCTACGTGCTTGAATTACTTCAGTATTTGAGCGAACTTTTTCAAATAAATGATCATTACCCGCAATAACAAAGGAAGGAAATTCTGAATCTATAAGAGCAATCGGCCCGTGTTTCATTTCAGCTGAGGAGTAGCCTTCTGCATGTATATAGGAAAGCTCTTTAAGTTTTAAAGCACCTTCAAGTGCGAGCGAATGCTGATAGCCACGCCCTAAAAAGAAGAAATGCTTTTCTTTATAATAGCTTACAGAAAGTTCTTCTGCTTGTTTAGCCATTTCAGGAAGTTCTTTTTCTAAAATTTTTGCCATCTTAGGTAGGCCATCTATATATTGTGCTAATTTATCTGTATTTATATTTTTCTTCTGTGCATAATACATTGAAATTAAAAGTAAAAGAACAAGTTGACTTGTCATTGCTTTTGTTGATGCAACACAAATTTCAGGGCCTGCATGCGTATACAGAGTTGCGTCTGATTCTCTTGCAAGTGAAGCACCAAGCACATTACAAATAGCTATTGAAGGCACATTACAGCTTTTTGCTTTTTGCAAAGCAGCTAAAGTATCTGCAGTTTCACCGCTTTGGCTTATGCAAAGCACAAATTCATCGTCAAAAAAAGCGGGTTTTCTGAAAGCAAACTCTGATGCAAGTTCCACATTTACAGCAATACCAGAAAGCTCTTCAATAATATCCTTGCCCCAAAGGCCTGCATAATAGGAGGTGCCACAGGCAACAATATGTATTCTGCGTGGAATAGGAAGATTATCAAGTTCTGGCAGTTCAATTTTATTATCTACAATTCTTGAGCGTAAACAATCTTCAATGACTTTAGGCTGTTCGTAGATTTCTTTAATCATAAAGTGTTTATAGCCTTCTTTTTGAGCAGAAACAGTGTCCCACTTCAAAGTAACAGGCTCTCGCGTGATTGGTGACAAGTCTGAAAGCTTTTTTAGCGAATAAGATTCAGGTGTACAGCAAAGAAGTTCGCCTTCATTGATAAATACAACATCCTTTGTCCACGCAATAAAGGCTGGTGCGTCTGAAGCAATAAAGTATTCATTTTGCCCTACACCTAAAAGCATAGGGCCTGACTGCCTCACTGCCCATAATTTTCCAGGAGCAGTTAAGTCATAAATAACAAGTGCATAAGCTCCAGTCACTTTTGATAAAGCAACTTGTAAAGCTTTTTCAATACTGCCCTCTTTTTCAAGATGATGAGCAATAAAGTTTACTAAAACTTCAGTATCAGTGGCAGAGTTATAAGTAATTCCAAAATCTTTTAAATAGTCTTTGATTTCAAGGTAATTTTCAATAATACCATTATGAACAATGGCTAATCTGCCGCTATTATCAATATGTGGATGTGCATTTTCAACAGTTGGTTCACCATGTGTTGCCCAGCGCGTGTGGCCAATAGCACAAGTCACTGGTAAATGCAGATGAGATTGTATTTCCTGTTCAAGATTTATTAATTTGCCAGATGCTTTTATCGTTTTAAATATATGGTTGTCTATAAAGGCTATTCCTGCTGAATCATAGCCACGGTATTCTAATTTGCGAAGGGCTTCCACAGCAATATGTAAAGCTGGTTGAAAACCTGTATATCCAATAATTCCGCACAAAAATAAATCCCTTACTATTAACGGAAGAAATAAATTTTATAAGAATTTTTTATTAAAATCTTCTCTTATACATAAATTCTTT
>CAYJHN010000191.1:0-3959 GCA_964369985.1 uncultured Desulfovibrionaceae bacterium
AAGATAATTTTGCTTTAGGCATTTATTATGACGGCGTAATGGGTGGCAACGAGCAATACCATAGTGGTCAAGCAAAATTCACATATAAATTCTAATATCTTATAAAACATAAAAAAAGCGGGTTAGAGCCCGCTTTTTTATTTAAATACATAGTGCTTTATATACATAATGAAGCATAATAGGCTTGCCCCAAAGAAATAGAAGCATCAGAAGGTGAATAATTTCTATGAATCATAGGCTCTAAACCATATTCTTTGAGAGCTAATACTGTTTCAGTAAGTAAAGTTCTATTTAAAAATACCCCACCTGTTAGCCCTACTTTTTTAATTCCATTCATCTTTGATAATTCAAAAGCCCAATTTGCCAAAGAATGTGCCATAGATAGATGAGCATAACGTGCTATGTCATTATAGCTTATTGAGCTTAATTTCATTTTATAACATGCTTTAAATATGCTCAGCGAAGGAAATAAAAGCATTTCATCTTTATATATAGGTGCAAAAATATCATAATTGTCATATTCATAATTTTGCATATTTTCTAAAATAATAGGAACTTGCCCTTCATACGTTATATTAAAATTATTTTCTTTTGTACAATCAAGTAAAACACCTATGGCATCTAACAAACGTCCGCAAGAAGATGTAAGTATACCCATTTTTCTCTCACACAATTCTTTAACTGCACTTTCTTCAAAATCCTTATCGTCTTTAAAATAATGATCTTTTATGCCAATTTCATGTAAAAAAACTTGTGCCATGTAAAAAGGTGAATATACAGCCTTATCGTTAGCTACTTGATTTACTTGTTCAAAAAACCCTTTTCTTTCAGCTAATGCTTTAAGTGGATTTACTTCAAAAAGTTCACCACCCCAAAAAGTATTATCACTACCATAACCTGTGCCATCTAAAACAATACAGTTGAAAGGCGAATTTTCATAATTATCAGCAGCTAAAGCAAAGGCATGTGCTCTATGGTGTTGCAGAGTAATTATTTTCTTATTATTTTTACTCGCATACTCTTGAGCTAGATTTACGCTATAGGCATTTGGGTGTGCATCACAAACAATAATTTCTGGATTAACAGCTAATATCTTAGTTAGATGCGCTATACTTTCTAAAAGAAATTCCTGATTTTTTGCATTTTCACAATCACCTATATGTTGTCCAACAAAAGCATGCACATTATTTTTCATTGCCTTTGTCACGCAAGCAGTATTTTTTAAATCTGCTCCAAATGAAAGAATAGAAAGCTGACATTCATGATGTTTTTGCTTTATTTCATCACTTAATATAAGTTCATGAAATTTAGGAACAAAGCCTCTTGATCGCCTAATTGATACAAAATTCTCACTTAAATCTTTGTCCTTTATTTCAAGAGCATTGCGTAATTTTTTTGGATATGCAAATAAAACTGAATCGTCTACTCTTACGAGAATATCTCTATTATGAAAGAGAAAATCATCTGCTATATCAGTTAGTTTTACTCTTGCTTCACGGTTAGAGAGGCAAATTGGTTCATTTTTAGCATTTGCAGAAGTCATAACCAATGCTTTAAAATTTTCTTCTTCAAAATGCTCTGCATGAAAGAAAAGTTCGTGCAAAGGAGAAACTGGCAGCATTATGCCTATAGTATCAGTGTCAGGCGAAAGTATTGAAGGCAAACACTCTTTTCTTTTGCATATAACAATAGGACGTGATTGCTTTAATAATAAGGCTTGCTCAACTTCATCTATATAGGCTATTTCCTTTGCTTTTTCAATAGATGCTACCATAAGGGCTAAGGCTTTATGCTTTCTTTGCTTTTTAGATCTAATTTTATTTATCGCGTCTACATTAAAGGCATCACATGCTAAGTGAAAACCACCTAAGCCTTTAATTGCTACTATTTTTCCCTCATGTAACTTTTTAATTGTTGACTTTATCGCATTGAAATCTTTTTGATTTTCACTAGTCCACACTTGAACACCGCAAAGAGGACAGGCTGTTGGCTGAGCATGAAAGCGTCTATCTAAGGGATTATTATATTCTTCAGCACACTTTTGACATAGTTCAAAGCAGTGCATTGAAGTAGTTTTTCTATCGTAAGGCATTGAATGCGTGATAGAAAATCTGGGTCCGCAATGCGTGCAGTTGATAAATGGATACAGATAACGAGCGTCTTCTCTATCTAACATTTCACTTGTGCACGCATTGCAGTGAGCAAAGTCAGGGCTAATGAGTGTTTGATGTGTTTGGCTCTCTTCACTTTGTATAATGGCAAAGTCAAGTTCTTCGCCTTTTTTTAAAGGCAGGCATTCTACATCGACACTTTCTAAGGAAAGTATATAAGCAAGCGGAGGCAACTCTGTAAACAGAGAATGTCTGAACTTATCTATACTAACCTCAGACCCCTGCAGCTCGATTAAAACGCCATCTTTCGTGTTTTTCACAAAACCCGACAAGAGAAGCTTCTTTGCTAATGTATACACAAAAGGACGAAAACCAACGCCCTGGACTTGCCCTAAAATTAAAAGTTGTTTACGTTTATCCATTAACAAACCTATTTATACATATTTTTTCATTATCATAAATCTACTTGAATTGCAAGTAATATACAAGGAAAATCTAAAAAAAAATATCACTTCTTAAATTCTTGCAATTTTATAATTAATATGTTAACTAGCAAACATATTATATAAATATATTTTATCAATTCTATCAAATAAATTCTGGGAGAAGAAGATGCGTGAACGCGTTGTTATAACTGGTATGTCTACCCTAAACCCATTGGGTAAAGATCTTGAAAGCTCATTTGAAGCATTGCTAGAAGGCAAATCTGGTATTGGTCCAATCACACTTTTTGATGCAAGTGCATTTGACTCTAAAATTGCAGGTGAAGTAAAAGACTTTAATCCTGAAGACTATATGCCTGCTAAACAAGCAAAACGTATGGATAGATTTGTACAACTTGCAGTTGCTGCCTCTACTCAACTTTTACCGCATGCAAAATTTGAAATCACAGATGAAAATGCTGAAGATGTTGGCGTTATTCTTGGTGTTGGGCTTGGTGGTTTAGGCACTATCGAAGTATTTCACTCAAAATTAGTAGCTTCTGGCCCATCTAAAGTTTCTCCTTTCTTTATCCCAATGCTTATTTCAAATATGGCTCCTGGCCAAATTGCTATTTTCACAGGCGCAAAAAACACGAACTTAGTTATGACTTCAGCTTGTGCTTCTGGCACACATGCAATTGGTTATGCTGCTGCAGAAATTATGCTTGGCAGAGCTAAAGCTGTTATCACTGGTGGTGTTGAATCAACAATCACAGAAATGGGTATTTCTGGCTTTACATCTTTAAAAGCTCTTTCAACACAAAATAACGATAATCCAACAAAAGCTTCACGTCCATTTGATGGTGCAAGAGACGGCTTTGTTATGGGTGAAGGTGCTGGCTTACTTTTACTTGAAAGCCTTTCATCAGCTAAAGAACGCGGTGCAACAATCTATGGTGAAGTAGTTGGCTTTGGTGCTTCTTGCGATGCATACCACATGACAGCTCCACACGAATCAGGTTCAGGCATGATGCAAGCAATGAGCAATGCAATCAAAGATGCTGGTTTAAAACCAACTGATATCACATGCATGAATGCACACGGAACTTCAACTCCGTTAAACGACAAAACAGAAACAAAAGCTATTAAAGCATTATTTGGCGACCATGCTAAAAACATTGCAATTTCAGCTAACAAATCACAAATCGGCCACTTACTTGGTGCTGCTGGTGCTGTTGAAGGCATTTTCTCTGTTATGTCATTATACACAGGTATGGTTCCTGGTACTGCTAACCAAGAAAATCCAGACCCTGAATGCGACTTAAACTATATGGCTGACGGAGCTAAAAAATTAGATCCTACATATGTATTGTCTACATCTTACGGCTTTGGTGGGACTAATGCTGCTGTAATCTTCAAAAAGTGG
>CAYJHN010000192.1:0-3946 GCA_964369985.1 uncultured Desulfovibrionaceae bacterium
CTCGAGTCCATTCCATAATACCAGCTATGATCTGGCTTATTCCACCATAAAAAATCCCCATTGCCATAATCATGACATTAAGTTCAAAAAAACCTGCATTGTGAATGTTCAATAAAATTGTGGTCATACCAAATGCAGCTAGTCCGATTGGAGCTGGGTTTGCAGTAGAAATTGTTGTAGATGCCATAGTTTCCTCTAAAAATAATTTTGCTTTTACACAAAAAGCTTCTGTACGTTAGATATACTTTTATTATTCGTCAAGTAAAATTTATATATAAGAAAAATTATAGATTAAAAAAATTATAGAATAAAAAATTTATAGATTAAAAAATTTATAGAAAAGAATAATCTAAATATCTAAAAACCTAAAAGCGAAGTTTTGTATTTCGTCTTAATTGGCTTAGTAGGCTAGTGCTAGAGTAATAAATAGACAGTTAGAAATTTTAATTGCTAAATCTTCCTGAACCATGTCCCATGCGATTAACGTCTGCTTCTTCAAAAGAATCTAATGTATAAAGCCTAATTTTGTTGCTACGAGGAAATTCTCTTTTAAGCAAAGTTTTTAAAAGCTTTTTTACTTTTTCCAAAGTCAAATCTTCCCACTTTTCTTCATGAAAACCCCTTTCTATAACAGTAAAAAAATCTATATCTGTGCGTGTAATAGCTACAGAACGATTTCTTTTAAAAGTTCTCATATCTAAACACTGCCCTTTTTCAAGCTTGCCAAGTTTTTCAATTATAGTGGGTATTATAGACGCTTTATCGTTCACTTTTCTACTGCCCCTGAAAATGTTTTTTTAGTAATATTGTTGAAATAATAGATAAAATAGGTAGTTCCAATAAAGGACCTATAATAAGTGAAAGAGAAATAAGAGGCTCATGTGGAAATGCTGAAACAGCAATAGCTAATGCTAGAGGTGAATTTCTTGCTAATGTTGTAAAATGTAATGAAATCAACTCGTCTTTTGGAAATACTATAAATCTTGATATAATCTTTGTAATAAAATAAGAAAGTGTAAAAAAACAAAGCAAAGGAATAAAAAGTCGCAATAATAACATATAGTTATTTAATAAATTTTTACCCTCAGAAGCAAACATCACAAATACAGCTGCACTAAGAAATAATAACTGTAAATTATCACTGTGTTCTTGAATAAAATTTCTTACTTTAATATTATTCTTGATAAAGATTTTTGTGAAGAGAGCACACAGAAGTGGAATTATCAAAACAATTGCAATACTTGAAAAAATTTTATCTACATTTAGTTCAATTGAATTTCCAAAGAAAATATATAAATATAAGGGTAGTAATAACACCTGTAACAAAAGGTTTATTGGCAATATTGTCATATTTAGTTCAACATTTCCTCTTGTGAGCTTTGTAAAAACCAAATACCAATCAGTGCAAGGTGTGACAAGAAGCATAACAAGCCCCATACGTATAGGAATTGAATTATTAAAGAAAATTAATGCAAGTAAATAAGCAATTATAGGTATAATAATAAAATTAATCACAATACTTGTAGCTGTATACTTTATATTTGAACTCGCTTTTATAAATTGCCTAAAATCTATTGATATGAAAACAATAAAAAGCAATAACATCAAAAATATTTCAACAAATAAAATTGAAATACTTCCTAAAAAAGTATACATTCCAAGCAATAAGCCTAGAAAAGCTGAAAAAATAATGAGAAGTGGTTGTTTATATAGCATAAGAGATATTCTTTAGTTTGGCTTGATTAAGTCAAAATCAAATACATTGAGGGTTAACTAGCTCAAATCTATCGTCTTTATTTTTTTCACCCCATTCACACATAAGCTCTAAAATTGGCATAAGCGATTTGCCTTTTTCTGTAGCTGAATATTCAACCCTTGGTGGTATTTCATTAAAGCTTTCGCGTAAAATAAGACCGTCTGCTTCAAGTTCACGCAATTGATTAGTGAGTGTTTTTTGTGAGATTTGATTTATTGCAGCCATGAGAGATTTAAAACGCATCACACCTTCTTCATTTAATAAATATAAAATCAATGGCTTAGATTTGCCACCAATCATTTTTAATGTAATTTCAATTTCAGAATTAACCAATATTTTTTTTAATGTATTATTTTCCATAATATTCCTTATTAGTATCAAATGCACTATATTAAAGTATTTTTGATACACTCTTATTCTATTAGTTACATTTTTTTCACATAGAGAAATTTAAGTACCTATGTTGACACAAAAACAATAGTATAATAATTATTTTTATAGTAATTTTTACTGTAATAATAAAAATATAAGAAATAGTCAAGGAGACACTATAATGAGTAAAAAATTAATCGTAATTACAGGTGCAAGTTCAGGTTTTGGTAAAGCTTTGGCTTTAGAATTTAACAAATCAGGCTATCCACTTCTTTTATTAGCAAGACGTATAGAACTTTTACAGGAACTCAAACTTGATAATGCTATGTGCGAAGCTGTTGATGTTACAGATAAAGATGCTTTTGAAGCTGCTGTTCGTAAAGCTGAAGCTATTTATGGTAAAACCGACTTATTGATCAATAATGCCGGCATTATGCTTCTTGGCGACATGGCTACACAAGATGTTGCAGAATGGAAACAAATGCTTGATGTTAATGTTATGGGTGTAATGAATGGCATGCAAATTGTGATGAATGATATGAAAGAAAGCCAATGCGGTACAATTGTTAACCTTTCATCTATTGCTGGTGTAAAAGCTTTCCCTAATCATGGTGCATATTGTGCAACTAAATACGGTGTCGTAGGGCTTTCAGAAGTAGCTCGCGGCGAGCTTGCACCTTATAATGTTCGTGTTATGCGTGTTTGCCCAGGTGCAGTACCTACAGAACTTCTTAGCCACACAACAAGCCAAGCAATTAAAGACGGTTATGGTCAATGGGTAAGTTCATTAGGTATAGGTCATATTACAGCAGAAGACGTGGCAAAAACTATAAAATTTGCTTACGAACTTCCACAAGGTGTAAACTTAAGAGAAATTCAAATAGCTGAAACTAAACAAGACGCTTAAGTTTAAATAATGTAAAATTTTGAAAAGGGCATCAAAAGATGTCCTTTTTTTATAAGCTAACTTATAAGGCATAATTAAATTCTCTGTAGCATTTCTTGTTTAGATTTTTAATATCATTCTAATATTTTAGCTTTGCATTTTAAATAATAATACTCAAACAAGGTATTGAATATATGATTTTAAAAATCTAATATTAAATTATTTAAAAATAAAAGAGTTATATTCACTGCTGCACCTACTTTATTTGTTTGCTATTTGTGCCTTTTCACATTAAATACTTATTGACAAGCAATTAATAAGTATATCCTATACAAAATAGGTATTGAAAATAATTCAAAGTAGATGGAGATGAAATGCATCTTGATTATATTACAATAGATAATAAAGATTGGCTTTACCATACTTGGGGCGATGATGTGCGTTATTCACTTGGTGAACGAGGCACAAAACCTTTGATATGTTTTGGTATTAATCCAAGTACAGCAAAACCAAATGCTCTAGATAACACACTTAGACAAGTACAAGCAAGATCATTAGCAAATAACTATGATGGTTGGATTATGTTCAATCTCTATCCTTTACGTGCAACAAATCCAAAAGATTTGCCTTTAGAGGTTAACAAAACAATCCATAAAGAAAATATTTTTTGTATTTCAAGTGTTATAAATCATTTTATTTCAAATGAGAAAGAACTTGATGTTTGGTGTGCGTGGGGCAGTATTATTAATATGCGAAAATATTTATCTTCTTGTTTGTGTAATATACATTCGGAAATAAAAAAATATAAACTCAATTGGATAACTTTAGAAACTACCATTACTAAAACAGGTGATCCAGGCCACCCTCTTTATAAAAGAAAAGATTTGAAATTTATACCTTTTGATATTGAAAATTATATCAATCGATTCCAA
>CAYJHN010000193.1:0-3923 GCA_964369985.1 uncultured Desulfovibrionaceae bacterium
TTCTGTAATCGCCAAATTCAGCTGTGTCAGAAATAGAATAACGCATACGGCTAAGGCCACCTTCATAAAGGAGGTCAACGATTAATTTCATTTCGTGTAAGCATTCGAAATAAGCGATTTCTGGTTGGTAACCAGCTTCAACTAAAGTTTCGAAGCCACATTTAATGAGTTCTGAACAGCCGCCACATAATACAGCTTGTTCACCGAAGAGGTCGGTTTCTGTTTCTTCGCGGAAAGTTGTTTCGATAACGCCAGAACGTGTGCCGCCGTTACCTGATGCGTAAGCTAATGCTTTTTGTAAAGCTTGGCCTGAAGCGTCTTGGTAAATAGCAACTAATGATGGCACGCCGCCGCCTTCTGTGTATGTACGACGAACTAAGTGGCCTGGGCCTTTAGGTGCGATTAAGAAAACGTCAACGTCTTTTGGTGGAACGATTTGTTCAAAGTGAATGTTGAAACCGTGTGCAAATAAAAGAGATTTGCTTGAATTCATGTATGGTTCAATTTCTTCTCTGTATACTTTTGCTTGGAATTGATCTGGTAAAAGGATCATGATGAGGTCAGCTTGCTTTGCTGCTTCTGAAACTGGAAGTGGGTTGAAACCGTGCTCTTTAGCTAGTTCGTAGTTAGCTCCACCAGGACGTTGTGCAACGATAACGTTAAGGCCTGAATCACGAAGGTTTTGAGCGTGAGCGTGACCTTGTGAACCATAACCAACTATAGCAATGGTTTTTCCTTTGAGAACATTGATGTCTGCATCTTTTTCGTAATAAGTTTTCATCATTAAATCCTTATAAAAATAATATTAAAATTGATTTTATTTAAGCAATAAACATAAATAAAATTTAATTCCGACAAGGCAAAAGAATACGAATATTTTCTTTTGCTGTCAAGCTTAGCAAGCGGTTAAAATTAAAATTATAAAAAAAAAGAAAGCAAAAATACTTCCTTCATAAATATTTTAATTTTTATAATGTGTAAAAATTAGTTGAGTGCCTTTAATTGGCTAATCGAATTATTTCTATTGAAAAGTTTGTAAGGAAAAGGAGAGTTTGAGGGGAAAAACCTCACTTTTCAAAGTGTGGTTTTTCCCCTCAAAGTAGCTATTTATTTTTATAAAATTTCCAAACTAGGCTTTTGCAGCTGTGAGCAAGTCTGATACCATATCGATTTTTTCCCATGTGAAATCAGGAAGTTCACGACCAAAGTGGCCATAACATGAAGTTTTAGAATAGATAGGACGTTTTAAATCTAATTTTTCTGTGATGAAGTAAGGGCGCAGATCAAATACGTCTTTTACTGCTTTTGTGAGAATAGAATCAGGAACTTCGCTTGTGCCTAATGATGAAACAAGCACAGAAACTGGCTCAGCTACACCAATACAGTAAGCAATTTGCACTTCACATTTAGGTGCAAGCCCAGCTGCAACCACGTTTTTAGCTACATAACGAGCCATATAGGCAGCTGAACGGTCAACTTTTGATGGATCTTTACCAGAAAAAGCACCGCCGCCGTGGTTACCCATACCGCCGTAAGTGTCGTTGATGATTTTACGGCCAGTTAAACCACAGTCGCCTTGTGGGCCACCAACAACAAAACGGCCAGTAGTATTGATAAAGATCTGACAGTCTTTTGCGTCAAAATAACCAGTTGGTTCTAAAGTTGGAATAATAACTTCGTTTTTAATGCCTTCGATAATATCTTCTTGTGAAACATGCTCAGCATGCTGTGAAGAAACTACAACATTGTTGATGCGAACAGGTTTACCGTCTTGGTATTCAAAAGAAACTTGAGTTTTACCGTCTGGACGCAAAAAGTCTAAAATGCCATTTTTACGCACGCGAGAAAGTTGTAAAGAAAGTTGATGTGCCCAGTAAATTGGAGCTGGCATTAATGTGTCAGTTTCATTTGAAGCAAAACCAAACATCATGCCTTGGTCGCCAGCGCCTTGTTCTTCAGGGCTTTTTCTGTCAACACCTTGTGCGATATCTGGTGATTGTTTGTCAATAGAAGATAAAACAGCACAAGTTTGGTAGTCAAAACCCATGTCTGAAGAATTATATCCAATGTTTTTGATAGTTTCGCGAACTACTTGTGGAAAGTCAGCATAGCCCTTTGTGGTGATTTCACCAGCGATAACAGCCATACCTGTTGTTACTAAAGTTTCACAAGCAACACGAGAATCTGGATCTTGTGCTAATAAAGTGTCAAGAATAGCATCTGAAATTTGATCAGCAATTTTATCTGGATGTCCTTCTGTGACTGATTCTGATGTAAAGAAATAATTTCCTTTGCTAGGTATCATAGTTATTCTCCTATGTTTTTTACTTGTATGTGCATATCAAGTTTTAGTGATATAGTTTGTATTTCCAAAATATATATTAAAATGAAAAAAATGTCTAGTTTCTTTTTTTTAGATTTTAATATATGATAAATTTAATGCTGATATAAAAGGAATGTAAAACATGCGTCCATTTTTTCAAGGAACAGTCGATACTTTTTGTGCGGCCTATGCAGTTTTGAATGCCCTACAAATAACACATGGCATAAAAGCCTATCAAGGCAGAGAATTATTTACAAAACTTCTCCTAGCTTTAGCAAAAGATGAAGTTATTTTTACGCGTATTCTGTGTTTAAAAACGGATTATATTGCAATGACAGATGCCTTTATGGATTGTTGCGTGAGAGAATATCCAATAAAGATAACAAAGCCATTTGTAGGCAAAAATCCCACTCTCGATGAATTTTGGCAAGAAATGAAAGATTACCTTAATCCAGACGAGCATAAAACAGCTATATTCCAATTTGAAAAAAGAATTGCAACCTCAGATAGCCCAATTTTTGCCCATTGGTCAACAGCATGGGAAATCCAAGATAATGAATTTCGCCTTTTTGATTCAAGCCCTGAACTAAATGCAATGAATGTTTTGTATAAAAACAAATCTTCTTTTGAGATTTTAAAGGACTTTGAAGGCGAATACGCGAGAATAAACGTAAATAGTGTACGTTTTATTGAAAAGATCTCTGAATAAAGCAAAAGCATAAAATAAAACCAAAAATAAAGCCCTTATTTTGAAAAATAAGGGCTTTATTGTAAACAAGTATATAAAATTCTTACTTAATTGTTTCTTTTAAGAGTTTACCAGGAGTAAACTTAACTACTTTAGTAGCTGGGATTTCAATAACTTCTTTAGTGCGTGGGTTACAGCCTTTACGAGCTGCACGTTGAGCAACTTTGAAGCTACCAAAACCTGTTAAAGTGATTGAATCACCGCCCTTGAGGCATGATGTAATCGCTTCGATAGTAGCGTTTAAAACTTCTTCAGTTTTTGCCTTGCTAGGAAGGTCTGCTTTCTTTTGAATAGCATCAATTAATTCTGCTTTAGTCATGTTACAACTTCTCCTTGAAATGAAAAATATGTCTAAGGCTATATTGAAAATGGCTAAATGTCAAGCAATAATCAACTATATACAATAATTATTTGTAATTATGAAAGTTAGACTAATCAAATTTAATGCATTTCTCTTCTTCTTATATAATGTTAAATAAAAATTTAACATGTTTTTTAAAATATAAATTTTAACTCGCCAGTGGAAGGCTTGACTATTTAACAAAAAAAAGACAAGGTAAACGGCATACACTATATTATAAAATGTTTTTGGAGTAATTATTATGATGTTTCAACCAGAACTAGAAACTTTACCAAAAGACGAATTAGAAAAGTTGCAGCTTGCACGCTTGCAATACCAACTCGAACGAGTGTATGCAAATGTGCCATTTTATAAGAAAAAGTTTGACGAACTTGGCATTAAACCTCAAGATATAAAATCACTTGCTGATGTAAGACATTTGCCTTTTACTGAAAAGCAAGACATGAGAAATAACTATCCTTTTGGTCTTTTTGCAACTCCAAGAGAAAATA
>CAYJHN010000194.1:0-3915 GCA_964369985.1 uncultured Desulfovibrionaceae bacterium
TTTTTATTTTGCGAAAAAGTTTTAAGCTTCGCTTAAATACTGTTTCGCTTTAAAATGTAGGCGATTTCTTGTAGAGAACTTAAGCTACGAAGTAAATTCTTGCTTTCATGTTCACTTCGTTCACATGATCTTTATTTCTCTTTATTTTCAGACAAAATGAAATCAAAACCGAGACACTCCATTTTTCAGCAAACAAAATAAAAGTCCTCTTCTTTAGCTAGAAGCTCTTGCTTAACCGCTCACAGCTAAACTTTCCAAAGGCTTTATCTCCGTGAGAATTATTCCCGTGGCCGTCAGAGATATAAAAAAAGTAAAAACAAGGTACAACTTGACATATAAATTAAGCCTAGTAGAATATAAAAAAGTCATAAACAAAATATACTATTTAGGATACCAATGAAAAACATCACTGCACTTATAGCAACATATAATGGCGAACTTACTTTAGACGAATGTTTGTCTTCCTTATCTTTTTGTGAAAAAATAGTCGTTATTGATTCTTTTAGCAAGGATAAAACAGAAGAAATTTGCAAGAAACACAATGTCATATTTTTACAAAATCCTTTTGTTTGTGTAAAAGATCAATTTGAATATGCACTTAAATATATAGATACCGAATGGGTTATCACCCTAGATCAAGACGAAATGCTTTCAGACGAGCTGAAAAAATCTGTGCATACTTTTTTTAGTGCAGATATGAATGACAAAAATGCTTTGGCAAAAAACGATACTTTTTCAGGCGCTTTTGTGCCTAGACGTTCATTTTTCTTTCATAAATTTATGAAGCATTCAGATTCCTACCCAGACTTGCTTATGCGTTTATTTAAGCTCAGTGATTTTTACATGACATCTTCTGGTGCTCATGAAGAACTCCACTCAAAGGGCAAGACAACAAGACTTGAGGGCGATATTATTCACTTTCCCTACACTTCTTTTCACCATTATGTCAGCAAGTTGAATAATTATTCTGACTATGCTGCCAAAGAAAAAACAGCACAAGGAAAGAAATTTTCGCTCACAAATGCCATTTTTCACGCTCTTTGGGGCTTTTTACGAATTTATTTCTTCAAAAAAGGCTTTTTAGATGGAAAAGCTGGCTTTATTATGGCTACACACCACTCTTTTTATACTTATATGAAGTATATTCGCATTGGTGAAAACGACAAAACTTGGAAATAAAATATAATAATCCTTTAGCTTATTTGTAAAATAAAAAGCCTTACTTTATTCTTAGCTTATTCTTCTTGCTTAATCTGAAAGAAAGATTGCTATGTATAAAGTAAGGCATTATATTTTTATAACTATTATTTAGAATGTGTGAAATATCTTATTTTACTTCTTCAAAAACGTAGCCATTTTTTTCTTTTTTCACAAGTGAGGCTTTTGGCCTACCAATATGCATGCCTGCAACTTTTATTTTATGCTTTCTTGCATATTCTAATAGTTCAAAACGTGTTTCTCTTGCCATAACAGGATCATAATCAAAAACTACGCCTACTTTTGGCATTGGCATTTGGATTTTTTCAACATGCACTATATCGCCCCATATAAGTAGAGCGTCCTTGCCTTTACCAACAAAGAAGGCAGTGTGACCAGGAGTATGACCGTAAGTTGCCAGAGCACGCACACCAGGCATAAGTTGCAAACCTTCACTGTCTGGCGAGTAAGAAAGGCTTGTTGCTTTACCTAAGCTCTTTGGTTCAAATGTATGTATTTTTCCTTTATAGGCTTCAGCCATTTTTTGCGCTTTTACAAATCCGCCTTGCTTTGCTTCTGGCATTGTGGCTTGAATATCTTTATCTAACCAGTAGTCAAGTTCTTTTTTAGCTAGCCATACATCTGCATTTGGAAAGGCAACTTTATCTTCAATAAGCATACCGCCTATATGATCGCCATGTAGATGTGTAAGAAGAACTAGGTCTATATCTTCTGGCTTAATGTTTAATGTTTCTAAATGGTTAAAAAGTTGATTCCCAAAGCCAGAATCCACAAGAATAGTTTGTTTTGGCCCTTTAATAATGTATGTATTCAAATACATAGGAAAGTTTTTTTCCTTAAAAAAACTATTTACTTGATTTGAACTTGCATTTATTAAAATACCAGTATTTCCCTTCATTTGATTTTCAGGTAATATATAAACTTTATAGTCATTTACTTCATATTCACTTAGAGGCATTGCCTGTGCAAGATTTACACTTAAAACAAAAACACAAATAAAGGCAAAAATTTTCTTCATAATAAAACTCCTTAAAGTATTTTTTTCATAATACAATAATCAATAAAGAAAGTATATCTTTTTTCCTTCAAGCCCATAGCGATGCATAAGTAGATTTAATAAAATAAAGCCGACTTGTTAAACACAAATCGGCTTTATTTATTTCTATAAAATTGTTGTATATACTTTTTATTTCTTTACTAATGGCACTAAAAGCATTTGTAAAATTCTACCCTCTGCACGAGCTTCTTGTTCTACTTTACCAATATCTTTTGTGTCTTCAATAATGCGGTCAAGAATGGTTTCACCACGATCTTTATGCACGATTTCACGTCCTCTAAAGAAAACAGAAACCTTACATCTATCGCCTTGTTCTAAGAAACGGCGTATATGACGTACCTTTGTTTCGTAATCATGATCGTCTGTTTTTGGTCGGACTTTGATTTCTTTAATCTGCACAACAGTTTGATTTTTCTTAGCTTCTTGCTTTTTCTTTTGTTGTTCGTATTTAAATTTTCCGTAATCCATGATACGACAAACAGGTGGTTCTGCATTTGGTGAAACTTCAACAAGGTCTAGCCCTTGCTCTTTTGCCATTTGTAAGGCATCGTTTCTTTGCAAAATTCCTAATTGTTCAGCATCAGCGCCAATCACGCGCAATTCTCTGGCGCGAATTTGTTCGTTGCGACGAACACCATCTTGTGGTACATCTTTACGTGGTTTTACATTAGGCGAAGCGATAGTTCATTCCTCCAGCTTTAAAAGGTTCAATACATTCTGCAAGAATGAATTCAGCAAAGGCTTCTTTTGAATAAAAACCTAGATTATCGCCTATACGTGGGCGAACATTCACACCTGCATCTTCCATTTCTTTATCCCCAATAACAAGCATATAAGGGACTTTTTCTAATTGAGCTTGGCGAACTTTATAGCCAAGTTTTTCACTACGTGTGTCTAATTCTACACGAATTCCTTGCGATTGTAAATAGCTTTGCACTTCTTTTGCATAGCTAATATGATCGTCAGTAATAGTGAGGATTCTTGCTTGTTCTGGTGCAAGCCAAGTTGGGAATGCTCCAGCATAGTGTTCTGTAAGAACGCCGATAAAGCGTTCTAATGAACCTAAGATAGCTCTATGCACCATAACTGGACGATGCTTGTCGTTGTCAGCACCAATATAATTTAAGTCAAAACGTTCAGGCAAGGTAAAATCTACTTGAATTGTAGAAAGTTGCCATTCTCTGCCTATGGCGTCTGTTACTTTTATATCAATTTTAGGACCATAGAAAGCACCGTCGCCCTCGTTGATCTTGTATTCAAGGCCTTTTTTCTCAACTGAATTGATAAGTGCTGATGTTGCAATTTCCCATGCTTCATCAGAACCAATTGATTTTTCAGGACGTGTTGAAATCATGATTCTGTATTCAAAACCAAAAAGTTTCATCAAATCGTCTGAAAGCTTCATAACGCCAAAGATTTCGTCTTCAAGCTGTTCTGGCATACAGATAATATGTGCATCGTCTTGTGTAAATTGTCTTACACGCAATAAACCATGAAGTGCGCCTGATTTTTCATGACGGTGAACAACACCAAGTTCAAAAAGACGTTGTGGTAAATCACGGTATGACTTATTGGAATTATTATAAATAATCATATGCCCAACACAGTTCATTGGCTTTACACCATGAACATCAACTGTG
>CAYJHN010000195.1:0-3904 GCA_964369985.1 uncultured Desulfovibrionaceae bacterium
TTTCCCCCTCTCGCGCTCTCCCCCTTTCCTTGCGAACTTTTTAATAATTTCACAATTATTTATAAATTAAAGAAATTATGCATATAATGCTAATTTCTATTATAGCATAAATTTTTATTTATAATACCTAAAAAGAGAAAACGGTGTCGAAAATACATGAGCCTAGCGCTTTAGCGAATTTTTTAGAAAACTTAAACACAAAAAAAGACTGCATTTGCAGTCTTTTTTTGTTGTTGTTTTTTAGGAGGAATTATTGTGAAAAGAGGGAAACTCGTGTTTTCACTTCGTTCGCTAAAGAATTTGTAAACAAGTGAAACTTGTTTACTGCTGTTTTTTAAGGAGGGTGGGGAGTTTGAGGGGAGGGAAACTCGTGTGGGGCTAAGCCCCTTTTATAAAAAAACGTGGTTCCCTCCCCTCAAAAATAACACCTATACCCTAAAAATTAGTAAGAGTGATCAGAATCTAAGTCAGCTTGTGTTACTTCACCGCGGAAGACGTAGTGCACCCAGATTTGGTATGCAATAACAACTGGCACAGCGCAAAGTGTTGCTACAAGCATGATTTGTAGTGTGAGTGTGCTTGAAGCTGCATTGAAGGCTGTAAGTGAAGCTTCTGGATCCATTGAAGAAAGGAGCAAGTTCGGGAACATACCTGACATTGCAAAGAAAACAGTGAAGAGGATAAATCCAGCAGAAGCAAACCAAGCTGTAAGGTATTTTTCTTGCTTCATGAAGATTTTTACTAATAAATTACATATCACAGCTAAGAACAATAAAATGTAAAGTATTGGCATATTTGAAACTGCTGTCCAAATTGGAGTAAGTTTCATAGAAAGTCCAAGGTATACGATAAGCACAACTAAGGTAAGTCCCCAGAAAGTGTTTGCTGTGCAGATTGCTCTTTGTTTTAATTCACCTGTTGATTTTATAGCAAGCCATAAACCGCCGTGAACAATGAATATCATCACAAATAGCACACCGCCAACAAGTCCAAATGGGTTGAGTAATTTAAGTAAATTACCGTGGTAAACGCCATCTGTATCGATTGGAATACCTATAAAGAGGTTTGAGAAGAACACGCCTAAAAGCAAAGCAGGGAGGAAGTTGCCTAAGAAGAGCATAATATCCCATACTTTTGTCCAGCATGAACACTCGATTTTAGATCTAAATTCAAAGGCAACTGCTCTGAAGATCAATGCAAATAAAAGCAAGAGCAATGGAGCGTAAAGAGCAGAAAACATAACAGCATAAGCAGTTGGAAAAGCTGCAAAAGTTACGCCACCAGCAGTGATAAGCCAAACTTCGTTTGCATCCCAATATGGTCCTGCAGCATTATAGATAACGCGTTTTTCTTCGTTATTTTTTGCAATAAATGGAAGTAGTGTTCCCATACCAAAGTCAAAGCCATCAAGAATAAGGTAGACAGCCCACAATAAAACCCAAAGGAAAAACCAAATTGTTTCTAACATATTATAACTCCTTTAAGCTTCAGTTTTTTGTGCTAATGGTAATGGGCCTTTCTTTGCGTATTTTGCAATAAGATAAATATCTAAAAGCCCAAGAAGTGAGTATACACCGATAAATGCCGCTAATGAAATAGCTACTGATGAGCCTGGCACTGGAGAAGCAGCGTCGGCTGTTCTCATAAGATTATAAACAATCCATGGCTGTCTGCCAACTTCTGTAACCATCCAACCAAATGCTATTGCAAAATATGGTAATGGAATATTGTAGATAAGGAGTTTTGCAAATAGCGGATATTTTTCAATATCATTACGTTTGATAAAGGCAATAATTGCAAGAAGAATGAAAAGCCCACCAAGAGCAACCATAAGTCTAAATGAAACAAAGGTAAGTGCAACTGGCGGAGTGTCGCCTTCTGGGAATGAATTTAAGCCTTTAACTTCAGCATTGAAATCGCCTTCAGCTAAGAAAGACAAGAAACCTGGAAGTGGGAAAAGTTCGATAAGATTTTTTTTGTTTTCTTCATCAGGAAAAGCTAAAAGATAAATAGGTGCATTTGTTTCAGTTTCCCAATGTGATTCCATTGCAGCAAATTTAGCAGGTTGATATTTTGCAACTTTTACACCTTCTTGGTGACCAAAGAAAGCAACTAATAAAACCATAACTAAAGTAAAAGGAGCTGCAAGCTTGAATGAACGTCTGAAAAAGTCAGTGTGACTATTTCTGATAAGGTGCCAAGCTGAAATTCCTAACATAAAGAAACCAGCAAGCATGAAGGCAGCAACCATATTATGGAAGAAAATACCCCAAGCATATGGATTTGATAAAACAGCACCAAAATCAGTTAATTCGGCTCTACCATTATTAATATGATAGCCAAGCGGATTTTGCATAAAGCCGTTGGCAAGAATAATCCAAACAGCTGAAAGGTTTGAAGCAATTGCAACAAGCCAAATAGCAACTGCGTGCACTTTTGCACTTACTTTTTCCCAGCCAAAATGCCATACAGCAATAAAGGTTGATTCCAAAAAGAATGCAAGAGTTGCTTCAAAAGCAAGCAATGCACCAAAGATATCGCCAACAAATTCTGAATATCTTGACCAGTTTGTACCAAACTGAAACTCTAAAGTGATACCTGTAACAACGCCTAGTGTAAAGTTGATTATAAAAAGTTTACCCCAAAACTTTGCCATTCTTTTCCACTCGATGTTTCCTGTTTTAACATAGGCTGTCTCCATGATTGCAATAAGCACAGACAAACCAAGAGTTAAAGGAACAAAGATGAAGTGGAAAAATACCGCAACAGCAAACTGTATACGCGATAGTAAAACTACATCCATATCCATAAAAATTCTCCTCATTGAAATTAACATTCTTTTTTATAGATAGCAGAAAAATAATAAATAGTAAACACCTTGTATAATAAAGCATTTTTGAGAATATACTATTGATAATTATTACTAATTATTGGATTTTTATAATTTAAAGACGCTAAAAAAGTATTAAAATACTAAAATAAATAAAAATAAAAATTTATTTTTTTTTAAAAAAGTTAAAATTCTTCTTTTTGCGAAAGAATTAAATAGGTTCCATTTGTAAGAGCTTGGATTTGTGTAAGAAAATCATCGAATCTGTCTTTTGGTAAAAGAAGATTAAAGGTAATGTCTGCCCCGTGACTTTCACCTTCAATTTTAATTTCGTATTCATCTAACATTCTATGAATGAAACCTACATCTTTATAATCAATAATAATTTCAAGCCTTATCTTTGGCATTTTTTGCAAAAGCGGAAGATTTTCTAATGCTAATGCAACAGAATTTGAATAGGCACGCACTAAGCCGCCTGTGCCAAGCTTTGTGCCACCAAAATAACGTGTCACAACTGCGGCCAATTCACCTATGTCAGTATAAAGTAATTGTGTGAGCATGGGTTTTCCAGCAGTACCATGCGGTTCGCCATCGTCGCTATAGCCAATATGTTTTGTTGACTTTGGTTCACACACTTGAAAAGCCCAACAGTTATGCGTTGCGTCTTTATATTTTCTTTGTATAAAGTCTATGCCTAATCTTGCTGCTTCTATGCTTGTGCAATGAAAAAGAGTGCAGATAAACTGACTACCCTTCACTTCTTCTTCTGTTTGATGAAAATAGTTTAAAAAATCTACTTCATTTTTTATAAGCAAGGTTAAGTCTGAATCATGTTGAATTTCTTTGAGTTTTGGTATTGAATATCTTTTTGGCATAGCTACTTTTTGTTTTTATTTAATAAGAAAATTTAATTTTAATAAAAAAAAGCTTGACATGCAAGTGGGCTTATTATAAATAGGAATTGTTACTAATAACAAAAACATTTTGGAGAAACAAAAATGAATAAAACACATGACAACTTAATGGCAGCATTTGCTGGTGAATCACAAGCAAACCGTAAATATTTAGCATTCG
>CAYJHN010000196.1:0-3885 GCA_964369985.1 uncultured Desulfovibrionaceae bacterium
GTTTACTATAGGAGGCTATTATGGCTAAGCAATGTGAAGTATGTGGAAAAGCACCGCAAGTGGGCAACTGGGTAAGTCACTCTAACATCAAAACTAAGAGACGTTTTTTACCTAACTTACAAAATGTTCGCCACCAATTTTCAGACGGACAAGTAAAAAGCATCAATGTTTGTACACGCTGTATCCGTTCTGGTGCAGTTGTAAAACCTGTTGCACGTCCTAAAGGCGAATAGTTTTACATAACTTTTCTTTTTTACATTGAGCCCTTGTTTTATTAAACAAGGGCTTTAATGCGTTTAAAAATTGCTTAAAAAATAAAAATCTATACATTAAAAGAGTTAAAAGTCTTTGTTTATAGCTTTTGGCATATAACTTGCTTAAACATAATTAATAAGAGATGAAGCGTCAAAATTTCAACTCTTGTTAAATTAATTAAAAACTTTGCAGGAGAAAAATATGTCACAAGTAACGAATAATCCTATCGTTTCTTCCCCATTGTCTTCTTTGTGGAATTACACAAATGAAGAAAGTGCTCAAGCAAAGGATGAAATAACTTCCGTCAGAGATTTGCCAAAAAATTTACAACAGGCAAAAAAAGCCTATGGGGCAGCAGAAACAAATCAATTAGCACAAGCAGGGGAATCTGTTTTTGCATCTCTTGGTTTGCACGATCATAACAAAATTTCTTTTAATAAAATTAACGAATATAAAGAGCAACGCAAGGCAGAATTTGCGACAGAAGTTGAAGAAGGGCTTTTAGAATATGGCATAGATAAAGAAACAGAATATCAGCTTGTTACAAGCTATTCTGGTGAGGGTATAGACATTATTACTTCTTCTTCTGATAAGGCAATGATACAACAATTTTATGTGGATAATCCGCATTTGGTTGAAGAATTTAAAGAACTGCAATATCTAGATAATTTAGAAAAAATCAGAACAAGTGAAAATATTTCGCCAAGTCTGTCTCTCACAAAGAATCAGCTCAAATCCATGTCTTCTTCATTTTATGAAAAGCCATCCTCTTCTATTATGAGTTATGGGCAGGGTTCAACCTATTTTGGTATGGGCTTTTCAGCTACAGTATAGTAAATGTTCAAATACAAACAGCTTAGCTCGAATACATTGTACTTGCAAAAATCTGTGAATTAAAATATTATACAGTATGCAAAGTATACTTTCTTACTATACGCGTGCGATTATTTTAGCACCTAGTGATGGGCATGCAAATATACAAAAAACCATACTCAGGAATATTGGTTTTAGAAATATTGTATCCTACACTTCTGGTGTGCGTTTTTTGCAAAATATAAGCACAGCAGCTAAAGAAAATTTTGATAGAAGGGAAATAGTTTTTTCTTATTTTCAAACTTCTGACCTTTCTGCACTTGATTTAATGCATGTTGTAAAGACAAATCCTTATTTGCTGCATCAGCCTTTTATTGGACTTGCTAGCGACTCAAATGAAATAGTTTCTTTTAGAGAAAGTGGTTTTACGCAAGTTGTACTTATGCCTTACAAGCCAACGGACTTAGAAGTGCTTATGCTTTCTTGTGCAAAATACGAAATAGAAAAATTAAAAGTTTTAATGAAGTACTTAGATAAAAATCAAGGTAAACCTTTGCAAACAGCAAAATTTGATTTGGAATTAGAGTATCTTATAAACGAAAAGCAAGTGCAAACAAACACGCCAATCCCTTCTTCTCTTTATGAAGAAGGCAAGCTTTTAGCAAGACAAGGCGACTACAAAAGAGCTATTCCTGTGCTTTCAAAGGCAAGTGTTGAAAAAAAATACGAAGCAGAAGCTCTTGTTTCACTAGCTACTATTTACAAACTTACAGACTCCCCTGAACTTGAGGCGGCACATCTTTCAAAAGCGATGAGGGTGTATGCACAAAGAGGGCAAAAGGGTAAGGTACGTGAAATTGCTATTGAATACTATAAAAGATTTCCAAAACACAAAAATCCGCTAGAGAGTGAAATAGATTCCTACTTTCAAAGAGTTGAAATAGACGCTCTTATTGACCTTCTCTTCTATATTGACGACATCTATCCTCTTGAAGATTTGTATGAAAAGCTTATTTCGGCCACTCTTTCCTCGCCTTTTCCTCTTTCAGTTGCAAAAGAGCTTATCATTTGCTTAGAACTTAAAAAACCTGTTATGGCAAATAGGATTAAGCCTAGAATAGAAAGTGAATTAAAGTCAGAAGAAAAGAAAAAGAAGCTTAGTGCGATAAAAAATATCTTTAAAAAGAAAACAAAATTTGTTACTGAAAAAACAGATTTTGTTGACCCTGTACAAAATGAGAGAGATTTTGAAGCAAAGCTTTTTGGCGGTGATCGTTTTGATCCTTTTGGAAATAAAACTAAGGTAGAAGGCTTGTCAGACGACACTGACAGCTCAAAAAAAAAAGTAGTACGTTAATAGAAGTTATGAAAGCTACAGCACATTTAGCCAAAAAAAAGAAATAATTATGTATAAAAAATTACTGATAAGTTCTTTTCTTCTTCTTGCATATAACGCAGAAGCAAAAGAACCTTCTCGTTTTGAACTTATGGACGCAAACTCTGATAAATTTGTTGATTATAATGAATTTTCTTTAGCAAATCCAAACTTTTCAAAAATGGCATACGACATTATTGACTCAAATAAAGACAATAAAGTCAACCTTGAAGAATGGGATAACTTTTTGCATAAACATAGCACACCAGAAGGCGTGAAGCTTGATGTTGAAAAAAGAAAAACATTAAAGGCTAAAGAAAAGCCAGACGATCCCAAAATGCCAACTATGCCAACAATACCGCCTATGCAGGAAGTAAGCTCTCCAAACGCAGTTTCAATACCAACAAATAGTTCGCCAAATGCTCCAGCACAAAAGCAAATGTTAAAACAGGCAGAAGTGGCAAAGCCAAGTGTAAAAACTGTAAGCAAGCCTTTGCCTTTATTAAAGCCAATCGATGTGAAGGCTCCAGAAGTTAAACAGCCAAACATGCCAAGCGTAAAGCCTGTGCAAGAGCCAAGTGTACCAAAAAATAATTAAAATATAAAGGAAAGTAAAGCTATGCTTGCAATACTTGATTACGAAGCGGGAAATCAAACCTCAGTTTATAGAGCTCTAAGGGCTCAAAATATTGAATGTGTCATCACACAGAATCAAGACGAACTTATGCAGGCAAAGGGCATTATCTTTCCTGGTGTTGGCTCGGCTGCTCAGGCAATGGATTACTTGACTTCACATAAGCTAGATCTTGTTTTGAAAAAACTTATCGAGGAAAAAAAGCCTTTACTCGGCTTATGCCTTGGTGCACAAATCTTGCTAGATTTTTCAGAAGAGCATAATACAAAGACTTTGGGTATTGTGAAAGGCAATTGCAGACTTTTTTCCTCTGAATTAAAAGAAAATGGCAGAGAAATAAATATACCGCATATGGGCTGGAACGCATTAAACTTGAAAAAAGAATCTCCTTTATTTACAGGCATTAAAACTGGTGATGAATTCTACTTTGTGCATTCTTATTATAATGAAGTGGAAGATGACTTGATTTTAGCGACAACAACTTACGGCAAAGAATTTACTTCAATCTACGGCAAAGACGGACTATGGGCAGTGCAATGCCACCCTGAAAAAAGTGGCAAGGTTGGGTTGAAGTTGTTAAATAATTTTGCAGAATATTGCTATAAAGGAAAGTAAAATGAGAGCGAAGCGAACAAAGGCTTTAGCGAGCGAAACAAGAACCACGCTTCTTGTGAGCGAGGTTTTGTGCACAGAGTGCCAAAACAAATCTATTTACAGTAAGGTTGGCTTGAAGTTGTTAAATAATTTTGCAACATATTGCTATAAAGGAAAGTAAAATGAGAGCGAAGCGAACAAAGGCTTTAGCGAG
>CAYJHN010000197.1:0-2409 GCA_964369985.1 uncultured Desulfovibrionaceae bacterium
CAAGGCAGCCAGCACAGCTCATAATACCAGCAAAACAGAAAGCACAGAAAACAAGCAAAGTTGTTGCCATAATTCCAGCCATACCACCGCCATTAATAAGGCGTGTAACTTCCCAAATAACTGCTTTAGGATCAAAATCAGGGCGAACAATCATTGAAACATTAAAGCCGCCAACAGTAGATTTTAAAATATTTGCAACACTTACATCTTGAATAAAGAAAGCAAAAATACCGGCAAGAATTGATGAGCCAATCATAACAGGAATTGTAGGCCATTTTAAAAATGAGCCTGCAAGCACTAATACAGGTGGAAGTAGTAGTATAAAATTAAAATTATACATAGTATCAAGAGTTTGAAGCATAGTTGTGATAGTTTCAGGATTAGCCGCTGAAACAACATCAGAATTTGAACCAACAAACCAATATACAACAAGTGAAATAATTGAAGCTGGAACAGTTGTCCAAAGCATGTGTTTAATATGTGTGTAAAGTTCACTGCCAGCAGCTATAGGAGCAAGGTTTGTTGTGTCTGACAAAGGAGAAAGTTTATCACCAAAGTAAGAACCACCAACAACAGCACCCGCAGTTGCCGCTAAAGAAACATTCAAACCGCTTGCAATACCAATAAATGCAACACCAATAGTGCCAACAGAACCCCATGATGTTCCAGTAACAATTGAAACTAGAGCTGTAAGAAGAAATGCTGTCACTAAAAGTAAGGCAGGGTCAATAATCTGAATACCGTAATAAATCATCATAGGAATAGTGCCTGAGGCCTTCCATGTGCCAATAAGAGCACCAACAGAGGTAAGAATCAAAATAGCAGGCATGCCTTTTGCTATTTTTTGTGACATTTCTTCCATCATTTCATTCCAAGTGCAACCCACTCGTATAGCCACAAAAGCAGCTATAATAGCCACTATAATAAGTAATGGCTCTGTTTGCCAACCTTTAATTCCCTTTCCATAAAACAAAATTACAAGCATTGCTACAATTGGAAGCATAGCTTCACATAAAGTTGGAAGACGCTTTACTCTTTGATTTTCAGACATTTTTCCTCAACCTAAAACTTAAAAACCTTAAAAACAGCATAAAAAATTATACTTAAACCATAAACAAAACACTATAATAAAAAATATAGCTCAACATAATTATATAAGTAATTTTCTTATGTCAAGTAAAGAAAGGCTTTCGTATAGCGGATTTAAAGACAATACCATATATAAACAAGTAGTTAGAGGAGTATAAAAAGTATATTTTTTTCTTTCTTGACAGTATAAATTGCTTAGTATATCTTGCCCGAACCAATAAGATAAAAAGCCATCTTTTGTTATTTTTTCACATAAATTCAGGAAATATTCATGGAATATTTAATTATTGCTCTTTTTTCGTTAATCCTACTTTTAACCATGCTTTTTGACATACATCTTGTATATGCTCTTTGTCTTGGTTATTTGCTTTTTTTTAGCTATGCCTTAAGCAAAGGCTGCAAAGCAAAAGAGCTTATTAAACTCTCTTTTGAGCAAACAAAAAATATTGGAAGTATAGCCTTTTTATTTTGTCTTATCGGTATTTTAACAGCTACATGGCGAGCTTCAGGCACTATTGTATACTTGGTTGTTAACAGCACCTACATTCTTATACCTTCACTTTTCCTTGTAAGTTCCTTTCTTCTTTGTGTTTTTATATCTATGCTTACAGGCACCTCTTTTGGAACTTCTGCCACAATGGGCGTTATTTGTATGACAATGGGCAATATATTAAATATAGATCCTGCATACTTAGGTGGAGCTGTATTGTCTGGCTCTTATTTTGGCGACAGAATGTCACCCATGTCATCTAGTGCACACTTAGTAGCAAAAATCACTATGACAAATGTCTTCACAAATATAAAAAACATGGCACGCTCTGCATTTATCCCAGCTCTTATAACTTGTGCACTTTACATTTTTTTAGGGCAAGAAACAACTGCAAAGTCAATACCTTATGAAACTCTTTCCTTATTCAAAGAAAATTTTCATTTGCCATGGTATAATGCAATTCCTGTAATTATTGTAGTTGTACTTGCCATTTTTAAAGTCAAAGTAACAATGATAATGCTTATAAGCATTATTGCAGCAAGCCTTCTTAGTATATTTGTGCAAGACATGGATATTACACAGTTAATCAAGCTTTACTACTTTGGTTTTGAAAGCAATAATTCTGAATTAAATGCAATACTTGGTGGTGGTGGTTTGTCTTCAATGATTATCGTTGTTTGTATTGTATGCATTTCCTCTACCTTTATGGCTTTATTTAAAGCCTCCGACTTTTTTGCTCATATACATAAGCACATAGAAAGCCTTTCACAAAAAGTAACACCATTTGGCAGTACAGCTATTGTTGCATTTTTTACCTGCATGATGACTTG
>CAYJHN010000197.1:2419-3853 GCA_964369985.1 uncultured Desulfovibrionaceae bacterium
CAATCAAACATTATCAATATTTTTAACAAAATCACTTTGCGAAAAACAATATACAAACAAAGATAATTTGGCACATGCTATTGAAAACACAGCCATTATCTTATGTGCTATTATTCCATGGAATATTGCCTGCACAATAACACTCACTAATATCAACGCACCAAAAAGCAGTGTTATCTATGCATTCCTCCTTTATCTTATTCCACTTTTAAGCTTTTTTAGCTTTAGAAAAGAAAAACTATAGTTTAATTTATTCCAAACAAATAAAAAGATATTAATTAAAAAATAAATCTATACCTTAAATAATAAGGTATAGATTTATTTTTTAATTAAATTTTATTATAAATTTTTTCAATAAAAACAAAAAATTATACTACTATAGTATTTAAAAACAAAAAACTCATAAAACAACAACTTTTCATAAAAAACATAATAAAAAAAAGACTATTTTACGGAAAAACATATAATAAAGAAAAATTTTTTCATTAAACATATTAATAAAAGAGATATTATAAATCAAAATTTTGATTGACATAATTAAAAAAATTCATATTATCTATAAAATATCTGTATAAATATTTTTTATAGCATATTAGTGTTTTTTATATATAAAGGAGGGCATGAGCTTATAAAAAATATTATAACAGGATATTAGAGTGATTTATCCAATTTGAAAATAGAAAACCTTTAACACACACTTGGAGATGTGTACTTGCTATTTATATATTCTATTCAGAACAAGAACCATGTATTCAGCTAGAGCCTTCATGCTCGCATCTTTTTTTGAATAGAAAATCTTGATTTAACCATTTATGTTTTAAGGTACTATTATGGCTGATTTAATTTTGAATATCCCTAGACCTAATCAGACTATTGTTATTAATGTTAATGACAGTATAAATGAATTTAGTTTTGGTTTTGAACTCAATGAAGCTCTTTTTGAAAAAGTTGATAACAATTTAGAAATTGATTTCGACTCTACAAATTCAAGTATTATTTTAGAAAGTTTCTATGACGTATATAACGAAGACTTTATGCCTGATTTTGTCATGGACGGTGAAGTGATTTCTGGCGAAGACTTTTTTGCTAGTTTAGATGCTGAGCTTATGCCGGCTGCTGGTAATGCAACAACAGAGCAAGTTTCAGAAACAAGATACAGTGAATCTCGTTTTGATAGCCTAGCAACTGGTGTTGACGCATTAAACGACACTTCGGGTGGCTCTGAATATACAAGAGAAGGAGCACAGGGAATATTTGGTGCTGATGCTGGCGATGCTGCTCTTGCAGCAGCTCTTGTTCCACCTCTTACTCCAGCAGAGCCTGAACCATCAGACCCCCCTATCGATCTACCAGAACCTCCTGTAGATCCACCAGTAAATCCAGATCCTGATCCAGACCCAGATCCTGATCCAGACCCAGATCCTGATCCAGACC
>CAYJHN010000198.1:0-3841 GCA_964369985.1 uncultured Desulfovibrionaceae bacterium
TTTTGAAAGACGTTTGCATGATTTAGAAGTATCACGCACCATTACTGTGCAAATGGCACCGCAAATACGTTTAATTCAATCAAATAATAGAGCTTTAACGCAAAAAATTCAGACAAGTATTTTAACAACTATACCAATTTGGAAAAACCAAATGGTGCTTGCTCTTACTTTGCACGGGCAAAAACAAGCTGCTACTTTACAGAAAAAAGTTTCTGACACAACAAACGAAATGCTGCGTAAGAATGCAGCTATGCTTGAGCAATCGTCTATTGAAGTAACACGCGAAGTCGAGCGTTCAATTGTTGATATTGAAACATTAAGAGAAGTGCATAATAAGCTTATAAGTACTATAGACGAAACACTTCGCATCTCAAGCGAAGGACGCCAAAAGCGCCTTGAAGTTGAAAAAGAATTATTAGTAATGGAAGGGCAACTCAAAGAATCCTTACAAGGCTTAGCAAAACGTAAAGAACAACAAACAATGCAAAATGCATCTCAAGGCCAGCTTCAATAGTTATATATGTGCGAGCTAAGTACTTTATTGAAACTTAGCAATAGAGAAGAAAAAACATATATATGCATATTGAATACGAATACACTATTTTTATTCAATATGCATTAAAGAATTAATGAAGTCGAGGCTTTGACTTATGTTACAAAAAGAAAAATCTAGTTTTTTTGAAACAGTAGTGCTTAACATCAAAAATTTTGGCATACGTCTTTTGATGCATTGTATTGCTTTGATTATAGCTATACAACTTACTGGAATAGATGACTATAATGCTATTTTTACTGTATTTATCACCTATATAGGGCTTATATGTCTTTTTGGAAGTGGAATTGCTATGCATTTTGCATGGCTTATGCCTACAGTAATTGGTTTTGTGCAATTATTACTTTGTTTTTTCTTTGGCGCTTCTATTGTTTTGGCTATATATTTAGGTGGATTGCAAGCCTATATA
This sequence comes from uncultured Desulfovibrionaceae bacterium, assembly GCA_964369985.1. Lineage (GTDB taxonomy): Bacteria > Desulfobacterota > Desulfovibrionia > Desulfovibrionales > Desulfovibrionaceae > CAYJAZ01. Next base: position 963 of record CAYJHN010000198.1, read on the forward strand.
CAAAGAATTTTTGTAAAAAAATTCCAAATGGGCATTGAATGGATACTTTCTTTATTTTTGCTTATAGCTTTAACTGTTTTATTGCCTCTTGAAAAGCCTTTTTTTACATTGATTTCATTTCTTATTCTTTGCTGTCTTGGTGTTTTTTTGAATAAATCATATGCCATATATATAGAAAAGCAAGAAAAGATTAAGAAATTAGAACAAGAAAGAATAAAAAGTGAAGAAGAGGAAAAAAATAGAGATCCTTTTGAAGATTATCGAAAATCTATTAAAGAATTATACCCAAAACAAGCATACTTACCGCAACATTTGCAAAATACTCTCTTGCAGTTAACTCTCACTGCTGAAGCTATTATTCGTGCTATGGAAGACGACTCACGTGATATAAAAGCCGGCGAAAAGTTTTTAACACGCTATCTGCCTGCAACACATAAAATTCTTGATGATTATAAACGCTATTGTGCTATAGCTTCAAACGAAACTGTTACAGAAGCTCTTGCACGTAGTGAGGAAGTTCTTGCTCGTCTTTCTGAAGCCTTTACCTCAGAGCATAACTATTTGTTGCGTAATGATATAGATGACTTTTCGGCAAATTTAAGAGTGCTTGATACTCTTTTAAAAATGGAAGGACGCTAAAGAGCTTTAATAAACTTTTCTTTGTTTGGGCTTTAGTGTTTTTGTCATTTTCAGGACTATGTTTTTAGAATAAATTCTAAAATTTAATACAAAAAAAGCAGATATATAAATATCTGCTCTTTTTATTTATAAGAAAGTAGTGAATTTAGGCTAATTGATGTGCTTTTTTCAAGTCTATTTGTCTAAATTCATCTATGAAATCAACAATATAATCAACAACTGCTGTTGTCATAGCATCGCCCCATTCTTTTGTTGCTTCACTAGAATCTAGGCCACCTATGCCTCCGTGATTTATTGTTGAACGTATATCACGTACTATTTTTACAAAGCCATTTTTATACTTTACTTGATGGATATGAGTATTTTGTAGCTTATCATTTATATGATTCATTTTTGCAGGAAAAAGGTCGTTTTTGTCTACAAGAGATTCATCAATAGCCATTACCATTGCAAGCTCTTGTCCGTCGCCATGTCCTGTTTTCCATTCAGGGTTGAGAGTTGGTGCAAGTGACCACCAATCAACACTTGCAGCAAGTCCGCCAGCTTCAAAAATTTCAAGCGAAACCTTATCTAAGCTTGGTGTATTGCCTCCATGCCCATTCAAAAACAGAAACTTTTTCGCCCCATGTTTCATAAGACTTTGGCTTATTCCTTTTAACACCATGTAAAGAGCTTCAGAGCCAATATCAATACTACCTGCATAAGACATGTGGTGTGAAGCTGAACCAAAAGGCATTGGCGGAGTAATAAGCACATCAGTACGTTCATTAATGAGCTTTGCAAGTTGTGTTGGGATCATTGTGTCAGTGCCAAGAGGGCCAATTGGGCCATGTTGCTCTGTGCTCCCAACAAGCACTAAGACAATTTGATTTTCTGTATTTAAAACTTTTTCTGCCTTAGACCATGTTAGATTTTCAAGATACATCTCTTGCTCCTTTTAGTCTAAGCTTTTGATTTTCCATCAAGAGCTTCAAAGTGTCTATCTATTGTTTCTTTGCTTACTGGCTTAGTAGCAAGGCTTACAATAATAAGAACAATCATACTCAGAATCCACGCAATAATGAGTGGATTGAAGCCAAAAGTGAACTTCTTTGTTATTACCATAAATATATAAGCCATTTCACCAAAAATTACTGCAGCAAAAGCGCCAGCCTTTGTTGCTCTTTTCCAGTACATACCACCTAAGATAGGAGCTGCCCATATTCCAAGTCCACCAAAGGCAAAAAGAATGAGCTGGAAGATGCTACCAGGTTTCATAATACCTATGCAAATAGCTAGTATACCAAGAATAATGGTCACATATCTTGAAAGAACTAATGCGTCATGATCTGTTGCGTCTTTTCTAAATATACGTTGATAAAGGTCACGAGTAATAGCACTTGTTGTTGTGAGCAAGATACTTGAAACAGTAGACATACCAGCAGAGAATATACCAGCAACCATAAGAGACGAAACAATTGTTGGCACACCAGCATGTAAAATCATAGGAACAATATAATCACTTTCTTTGCCTTCAAGACCAGGAATGCTTGCACGTCCTAAAACACCAGACCATTCAATAAGCGTAGCAGAGAAAAGCATGCCTATAGTACCAAGGATAACAGCTTTAAACATAACTTGGTAGTTCTTCATTGTGAAGAATTTTGTAAAAAGGTGCGGCTGCCCAATAGTAAAGAAGCTCCACATAACAATCATAGAAACATAGTTTTGCCAAGGGTAAGAACCATTTGTACCAGGGTGAGTAAGAAGAGCTGTGTTTTCACTTGCTAGTTTAGCATTGATAGCCTCCATGCCACCGCCTAAATTTAAAGCAGCCATAAATGTAACAACAGCTGTTGCAACCATCAATACACCTTGAATAACGTCAGTAATCATAATACTTCTTATACCACCAGTAATACAATAACCGACAACTGTAACACCCATAACTATAATACCAACATATTCTGGCCAGCCAGTGTATGTACTAAAGATGATACCACCACCAATAGTTTGCGCGCCCATCATTGGTAATAAGAAAATAATCATAATAATAGCTAAGAAACCACGCATAGCATTTGATTCGAATCTGTCAGAAAGGTAGTCAGCCATTGTAAGCATGCCATATTTATGGCCAAGGCGAATAAGTCTTCTGCCTACGAAAAGAGCAGGAATCATCATACTAAATACAATACCTGGAACAGAAACAGACATACCTGCATAACCAACATGATAAATAGTTCCAGGAACGCCCATAAAGG
>CAYJHN010000199.1:0-1773 GCA_964369985.1 uncultured Desulfovibrionaceae bacterium
CGACGGCCAAAGGGGGTCACCCCCTTTGGAAACCCGAATAGTGAGCGGTTAAGATAAAAGGTTCTGGCTAAAGCATTAGTTTAATTTTTTTTTTATTTGCGAAAAAGTTTTAAGCTTCGCTTAAATACTGTTTCGCGTTAAAAATAGTCTGCTTAGATTTAACTAAAATTATACTTACGTACAAAAAGCTAGAAACATCTTCACTTCGTTCAGATGACGTATTACTGAAAACACCATGTGAACGTAGTGAACATGGGAGAGTAGACTTTGTTCATAAAGATAAATTTATAAAAGACGAACCTATAAATTTTAAAGCGGAAAAGTATTTATGAGCGTAGCTCATACAACTTTTCCGCAAACAAAAATAAAATATTCTTCTTTAGCCAGAGCCTATCGCTCAACCGCTCACTATTCAGGGTTTCCAAAGGGCGGTAGTCCTTTGGCCGTCGGAGACAAGTAAAAAAGAAAAACTTATAAATCTTGACTTTTTGTGCAAAGAAGATTAATATTTGCTAAGATTAATATAAGAGGAATTATAATGAAATATCTTAGTATCGTATTTGCTTTTATGGCTGTTCTTTTGTTTTCTTTAGGAGACATAGCTGAAGCAAAGCGTTTTGGCGGAGGCAAATCTTTTGGCGGAAAATCACTTTTTTCTTCGCCTACAACTAAAGCCCCAAGTGGTGGCTCTTTTAATCAACAATCAAATACATTTAGACAAAATAATTCAACAACTGCAGCTAATGCGGGTGCTGCAACTGCTAACCGTTCTGGTTTTGGTATGGGCGGTTTATTTGGCGGCCTACTTGCAGGTACTTTTATAGGCTCTATGCTTTCAGGTACTCCAGGAGCTGATGGCGGTCTTTTTGATATACTTATTATTGGTTTACTTGCTTATTTTGGCATAAGGCTCTTTAGATCTTTTACCCAAAAAGGCAATAGACAAAATTATAATGAACAATACAGACAGAGTAATCAAAACTACAATTCACAATCAAGTGCTTGGGATAATTTGAGAGGCAACAGCCAAGATCAGTATGAAGAGAATTTTCAAGAACAGGCTCAAGAAGAAAATATAGATGGTATTAACAGAGCTGAATTTGTTGAAGGTGCTAAATCTGCATTTATTCGCATGCAAGAATCGTGGGATAAACGTGATTTAGAAGACATAAAACTCTTTACTTCAGCTAGTGTTTACAGTGAAATTGAAGCACAAGCAAAAGAAAATCCAGAACTAGGCACAACACAAATCCTTTCTTTATCAGCTGATATTCATAAAGTTGAAAAAGAAGGCAATGCTGATAGAGTTTCAGTGTATTTCACTGCATTTATGCGTGAAGAAAAAGAACAAGCAATGGCACAAAATACGACAGAACTCTGGCATTTTTACAGAGAAAATAGCCAAGCCCACTGGAAAATTGACGGCATTCAGCAAATAAGCTAAATATATAAGGGAAACTTTCTTTTATACTTTATTTATTGAGTGACATAAATAAAACACTTTTTAAATTTAGCATATTATAGAAATTTCCCTTTATATTTTAACTATTAATAAAATTTTTGAAACAATGTTAAGCAGACTATACAAAAGTAATCTCACAAAAAGAGAACAAAGAGAAGTTGATCTCATAAAAAAAGACGGCAAAGCCAAATTAATTGGCTCTGTTTTGCTTTATGGTGCACTTTTTGCTCTTTTCTCCTTTAATTTTGAAGTGAAATTACTTAATGTACTTTCTTCAACTTCAATGCTAGACGAAACTGACGAACTATCTA
>CAYJHN010000199.1:1783-3836 GCA_964369985.1 uncultured Desulfovibrionaceae bacterium
GACAGAATTTTTATTAAAAGAAAGGCTGATACATTATTTGAAAACTTTGGTATACCCTTTCGTTTTCTTATTACAAATTCATCAATTACTTTACCAAAACTCGAACAAGACGCTTTTTATATTGCAATAGAAAGCAAAAGCGATAATGCAATTGTGCATTTCCCACAAAGCCTTTTACCCTTTCAAGCAAGTGTTGACTTCACACTAAGAACTTGTGTTAATTCAGAAAATAATAATGATAATCCAGATTATGCAAGCTGTCTTGAAAACAGCCTTGAATTACTCAACAATATCCTGCTTGAAAACAATTTTAAAAAAATTGAAGCTAAAGGCTTTAACTTTTTTAATCCCTAAAAACACTTATCTTTTAAAATCAACCTGTTAAGTGATTTGACAAAAACAAATATCTTCTATATAACAATAACTAGATATAGAAATATAGAAAATTTAAAAATGAGGAATTACTATGTTAGGATTAAATCTTCCTTTAAGAAAAACTTTCTTTGGTCTTTGTGCCTTAACTTTATTAGCAACGCCTTTTTCAGCACAAGCTGCTGATACATATAAAATAGGTGTAGGTGGAGCACACACAGGTGAGCTTGCTGCATATGGCATTCCATCACTTAAAGCTGTTGAACTTGCTGCTGATTACATCAACGCAAATGGCGGTATTTTAGGCAAGAAACTAGAAATTGTTGCTGCTGATGATCAGTGCAAACCTGAATTAGCTCCAAATGCTGCTACTAGCCTTTTATCACAAGATGTTATTGGCGTTATTGGCATGATTTGTTCTGGTGCAACAAAGGCTGCTGTACCAATTTTTACAGATGCCGACATTATCTTAATTTCACCATCTGCAACTACACCTGACCTTACTCTTTCAAATGACAATCCATATTTTTTAAGAACCATTGGACACGATTATATTCAAGGCGCATTAGCAGCACAATTCATAGGTTCACAGCTCAAAGCAAAGAAAGTAGCTTTCTTGCATGATGCTGGTGAATACGGTAAAGGCTATGCTGAAACAACACGTAAAAAAATCGAAGAATTATACCCAGACACTGAAGTAGTTATTTTTGAAACAATTACAGTAGGTTCTAGTGATTATTCAGCTGCTGTGCGTAAATTAAGACGTAGTGGAGCTGAAGTTTTAGTATATGGTGGTTATCACACTGAAGCATCTAAAATCATCAATAACATGAGAGATTTAGGAATTGAAATTCCACTTATTGGTTCTGACAGTTTAAAAGACATGGCATATATTGAAACAGCTGGCGAAGCAGCAGAAGGCACATACACTTCAGCTCCAAGTGATACAACAAACCTCCCTGAAGCAGTAAAAGTACATAAAGCTCATCAAGAAAAATTTGACATTCCAATGGGTGTTTTTGGTGACAACGCATATGCTGCAACAATCGCACTTGCAAACGCAATCAACAAAGCAAATACAACAAATTCAGACGCTGTAATGAAAGCATTACAGAATGAAACAGTTGAAACCCCTATTGGTACTATTAGCTTTGATGCAAATGGAGATGCTAAAGGTATCGGTATGACAATGTTTAAAGTTGAAAACAACGCTTTTGTGCCTGTATTTGACTACAAATAGTATAAAGTAAACAAAATATAAAAAACTTAGGTCTATTTTTATAAATAGGCCTTTTTTTGTCTCCGACGGCCAAAGGAAATAATTTCCTTTGGAAACCTTAGAATTGAGTGCTTAAGAGCTTATGTGTGGCTAAAGAAGTATATTTTTATTTTTTCTTGCGGAAAAGTTGTATGAGCTACGCTCATAAATACTTTTCCGCTTTAAAATAGGCTTCTTGGTTAATAGCTAAGCATGTCTATATATAAAGAGCAAGAAACATCTTCACTTCGTTCAGATGCTGTTATAATGCTATTAAATAATTTCTAATACAAATGCCATGTGAACGTTGTGAACATGCATGCTTGCACTTACTTCGTAGCCTAAGTTAGCTAGAAGAATATGTATCCATTTTTAACGCGAAACAGTATTTAAGCGAAGCTTAAAACTTTTTCGCAAATAAAA
>CAYJHN010000200.1:0-3826 GCA_964369985.1 uncultured Desulfovibrionaceae bacterium
GCAAATAAAAGTGCAAAAGAAGCTATCATCATAACAATACCTTGCAAGCTATCTGTTATAGCAACAGCTCTAAAACCGCCAATGCTCGTGTAGATTATTACTGTAAGAGCAAATAATATCAAACCTGATTCATAAGAATAACCGGTAACAGATTGAAAAAGTCTCGCTCCGCCGATAAATTGGGCAACCATTGCTGTGACAAAAAATATAACAAGAGCAAGAGATGCAATAAGAACAAGTAAAGAAGAATTATATCTTTTAAATAAATAATCAGTCAAAGTAACACAAGACAGCTCTCTAGTAACTTTTGCAAAGCGAGAACCTAAGATGCCAAGTGTAAGAAAGGTAGTAGGCACTTGAATCATGGCAAGTAAAACCCAGCCTAAACCAAGAGTATAAGCAACACCAGGTCCACCAACAAAAGAAGAAGCTGAAGCATATGAGGCTGTTATTGACATTGCTAATACAAAACCACCAAGTGAGCGGCTACCTAAAAAATATTCCTCTAAAAAAGACGAAGCTTTGTTTTTAAGGCTATGCTTAGACTGCTTTCTCGCGTAAAAAGCAATGCATAAAGAAAGGCATAAGTAGGCTATGAGTGGCAACAGTACAGTATTCATATAAAATATATCCAATTGTATTGAAAGGTTTATATTGAAATTATCTAAAGTTTTACTTGAATTAATATTTGTCTTATATATGAGTATATGTAGTTATTTTATAAAAATAATAAAACATAAGTACTAAACATTAAAATTTAATCTGTAGAACTTTCTTCGTTAAAAAAATGCTGAACAAGAAAGTAAACAGCAATACAGCAAAGAGGGTATGCAAGGATACATGAATAAAAAAACCAAGCTGGAAAACCTAATATATAGGAATATTCATCTGGATTTGATGAGCCAAGGCCATAAGCTGATAAAATACTCCATAAAAAATAGGAAAAATACAAAAATAAGGTGACTTTTGCCTCTTTTGACACATTGTTTGACTTATAACTTTCTTTATCTTTATATAGAGTAGAATTTTGTTTATCCATATTACTTACTCCTTGTGAGAATGAACATTTTATAAATCTACAATATATTATTATTTTTGTAAAGAAAATAGATTGAACGCTCAAACAGTTTTTTTGGTGTGTCCTTTATAATAATAAGAGAGGGAAAGCATGCTGTAGAGATAATCTCTTTTATGACATGCTTTCCCCTACGTGATTCTAATTTGTTCGGCACACTGTGCCCCCTCTGAACGAAACCTCGCGTAGGGATAATCCCTTACAAGAGGCGTGGCTCTTGTTTCGCGAGCTTTTGCCTTTGTTCAGTACGTACACTTTTATATATAATTTCAATAAGATAAAGTCTAAATTAAATTAACGTGTGCTTTCCCCTAAGACAAAGAAGAAAATTTTCTAGAGCATTTTTTCTAATATTTTTACTGTACTTACTGCATCTTGAGCATAGACAGCACCAATTGATTGTGCGTAATCTTCAGTTACTACAGCACCACCAATGAAGACTTTATACGACAAAGATTTTTCTTTCATAAGTTCAATACATTCTTTCATGCGAGGCATAGTTGTTGTCATGAGGGCAGAAAGTCCTATAGCATCGACATTATGTTTTTGTGCTTCTTCAATAATTGTTTCAGCTTTCACGTCTTTACCTAGGTCGATTATTGTATAGCCATGATTTTCTAATACAAGAGCAACAATATTTTTACCTATGTCATGAATATCGCCTTCTACAGTAGCTAAAATAATTTTTGCTTTTTGCATGGAAGCATCATTTTTAAGCAGAGGTTTTAAGTGCTTGAATGCTTTTTGCATGGTTTCAGCTGAACGAAGAAGTTGTGGAAGAAAATATTCTTTCTTTTCATACTTTTCGCCAACAATATTAAGTGCAGGAATAAGAGTTGAGTTTATCATTTCAAAGGCATCTCTTCCATTTTTTAATTCATTTTCAAGTAATTGAATTATTTCTTCTTTATTGCCTGTGATAATAGCACTTTCTAATGTTAATTCTTGCTTTACACTTTCTTTTTTAACTTGTTTACTTCCTTCTTTATTTGCTGATTTTGCTGAATAGTCTGCATAGTTTTCAATAAAGTTTGTTGCTTGTTTGTCATGACCAAGTAAGAGGTTTACTGCATCAAGTTCTTCTTTAAATCTTGTATTCATTGGATTGCCAATGCATGAATTTAATCCAGCTCCTGCTGCAAGGGAAAGAAAGGCAGAATTTATTAATTCTCTGGCTGGTAAACCAAAAGAAATATTTGACAATCCTATGGTTGTTGCAATGCCTAAACTTCTGCAATATTCTAAAGTTTCTAAGGCTGCACGAGGTGCAGTTGGATCAGAAGCTGCTGTGAGAGCAAGAACGTCCACTAAGAGTAAATCTTTACTTAAACCGAATTTTTCTGCTTTTTTAAGTAAGTCTTCAACTATTGCAATTCTTTCTTTTGCGTTTTTAGGTAAGTCAGAGCCCTTTAATGGAAGTAATACTGCAGGGCAACCCCATAGTTTTATATGAGGAGCTAAGTTTTCCATTTTATTTTCTTCGCCGCTTATTGAATTTACTAGGCATGAAGCAGGGTAGTAAGGCAAAGCATTTATTAAAGCTTGAGTATCTGAAGAATCAATTACAAGAGGAGATGTGTATTTTGCGATTAATTGTTCAACAACATAAGGCAAAAAAACTTTCTCATCTACATGAGCTGCACCAACATTAACATCTAAAAGATTTGCGCCTGTGTCTATTTGTTCTTGAGCATATTGCATAGCCAGTTTAACTGATGAAGCTTGAAATTCAGCTGATAAAAGTTTTTTACCAGTTGGATTTATGCGTTCGCCAATTAAGGCAATAGGATGTGCAGCACCAAGTAAAACAATTTCAGAACGCGATGTAACTTTTACACTTGAAAGAACATTTCTTTCAATTTTTTTTGTTATATCAAATGGTTTTTTTAATTCTTCTTTGAGAGTTGAAATATGCTTTGGGCTTGTACCACAACATCCGCCTAGCATAGTCGCACCAAGTTCTGCTAAATTAAAAGTAAGTTTTGCAAAAGGGTTTGGAGCTAAGCGAAAGACAGTTTCGTCATTTATAAGTTCTGGTAAGCCGGCATTAGGCTCTGCAAAAACAGGTAAATGAGAATGCGTTAAAAGTTCTTCAACAATAGGTAACATTTGTTCTGGCCCAGCACCGCAATTTACGCCAATTGCATCTACCTTCATATTTTCCATTGTAGCTGCAAAAACTTTTGGACTTGAACCAGTGAGAGTTGTTTCGCCTTCAAAGGTCATCGAAACAAAAATTGGCAAATCGCACACACTTTTAGCTGCAGCAACGGCAATTTTTGCTTCTGCTATATCAAATTGTGTTTCAATAAAAATTAAATCAACGCCACCAGCAACTAAACCTATGACTTGTTCCTTATATGCATCAAATAATCTTTGTGGCTCTTCGCTACCAAGTGGGCGAATTAAGAGGCCAGTAGGGCCAATGTCACCAGCAACAAACATAGGATGAGATAAACCAGCTTCTCTAGCGTCTTTTATTGCTTCTTTAGCAACTTCTGCCATGCATTTATTGTATTCATACACTGAAAGTGAAGAAGGCAATTTAAAAGAAGTTCCGCCAAAAGTTGAAGTGATTATGATATTTGTGCCAGCTTGTAGATAGTCTAAATGAATTTGCTTAATGATATTTTTATTTTGTATTGCAAATTCAGCAGGATTAGCATTTGCAGGCATTCCTTTTTCTTGAAGTTGTGTGCCCATAGCACCATCTATTAGTAATAATTCGTTTTTTTGTAAATAATAAGAAAT
>CAYJHN010000201.1:0-3093 GCA_964369985.1 uncultured Desulfovibrionaceae bacterium
ATCAAGCACATAGGCATCGTTATCTAAATATACAATTAATACTGCATGTGCAATATTACGAATTGTTTCCATTACAATAGCTATACGCATATCGTTGACACTAAAGCCGAGCTCTTTAAGTGTGAAGTATTTTGCAATGCTATAATCTTCACAATCTCCAGAATTTTTTTTAAATTCATAAGGAGCAGCCCAAAAATCAGGAGTTTTATATACTTGTTGATCAGTACGATAAGGGTATTTATTCCAAAAAAGATTAACTTTTTTTAATTGTTCCATTGGAGAAAGTTTACTCCAATTTGCTTTTAATTCGCCCCATGTAAGATCAGCATTGATCTTTTTATTATCTATGAAGATAGGATTTTTTTTGTTTTTTGATAAAACTTCAACCCATTGTGGTAAAGTTTTTATTCTTCCTTTAAATTCTTTTTTACCAAAAAGATCTATCTTTTCAGCGGTAAAACCTAGAAGAGGAAACAATGAAAGTATAAATAGAGAAAGAACAAAAGAATAGAGTAGTTTTTTGTGAATAAAGATCAAAAAACTAGATATAGCTTTTAATTGAGCCTTTGAGGATTTGTATGAGTAAAAAAACTTATAGTGATTATACTCTCTATCTTTCTCTAAGTGCATTATCTTTTGCTTTTAAAATTGGTTTTAGAAGGTACTGCATAATCGTTTTCTTGCCTGTGATAACATCAACACTAGCAACCATGCCTGGTATAATTGGTAGAGCTTCGCCTTTATATTCTAAAGCATTTTTATGTGTTCTTAATTTTACTAAATAGTAGTATTCTTGGTTTTTACCTTCTGTTGTGTCAGCTGAAATTTGTTCTACAAAGGCATCAAGACCTCCAAAGATAGAAAAATCGTATGCTGTAAGTTTTACAACCGCTTTTTGATTAGGGTAAATAAAACCAATATCAGAAGGTTTGATTTTTGCTTCTATTAATAATGTGTCGTCTAAAGGAACAACTTCCATTATAGGTTCACCAGGTTTTACAGCACTACCGCGAGTATTTAATAAAATACGGTTTACAACGCCACGCATTGGTGAACGAATTTCTGTTCTGTCAACTCTATCTGAGCCTGTTGTAAGAGTTTTTTCTAGAGAAGAACGTTCAGAAGTTCTTTTGTTGATTTCATCAACAATTTCTTGTTTATAAGTAGAAATATAAAGCTCTTGGTTTTGCTGAGCTTCACGAATAGCTGATTTAGTTTTTTCAATAGTGTTTTCTAATGATTTAACTTCACCACTCAAACGAACAACTTCTTGTTCAAGGTTTAAAAAATCTAGTTCAGAATAAAGTCCTCTAGCATAAACAGGACGTGCTAAATCAAGTCTACGAGCAGAGAGTTCGTAAGTTTGCAATGTGGTTTCTAATCTTTTTTCCATTTCGCTTAATTCAAAAGCAATTTGTTCTTCTTGAGATTCTAAAACACTTAACTCTGTTTTATATTTCTGTTTTCTTGATGCGTCTGTTTGGTATTGAAGTTCTACTAATTCTGGTACAGCAGCTACAAAGCTTTCTGGATATTCTAATATATTCCCTTCTAATTCAGCTTGTAAACGCAAAATAGCAGTAGAGTGTTCATAAATTTTTTGTTGAGCATCTTCGTAAGTACTTGCAGCTGCTACGTTTTCAACGTGAGCTAAAATTTGCCCTTCTTCAACAATAACACCTTCAGTAACTAAAACACCTGTTAAAATACCACCTTCAAGGTGAGTAATAACCTGCGTACGTGAAGAAGCAATAACTTGCCCTTGACCACGAGTAAGCTCATCAACAGTTGCCCATGATGACCAAATAATAAAGGTAATGAGTAAGAATAATATAGTGACTGTAACGAGTTTTTGTTTTTTTGAGCCTGTGTCGTTCCAAACAGAATCGATATCACCCATGAATTCTTTTTCATTTGAATCAAAAACTTTAGCTAGTTCTTCACTTTTAGCTTGGCTTTTTGCAGCCATTGCTTGTTGTGCTTTTTCAAAAAGTTCAGAACCTTTTTTATTATCTTCAACAGCTTCTTGCATAGACCTATCAGGAGCTTCGCCAAAGCGAGTGCCTACAGGAACTGCGAGTTTCTTTGGTTCGATTTTTGCTATTGGTGTTTTTGCAATGTTGTTGTCTGTGTTTTCAGTCATATATATATCTCTTTTATTAATATTAAATTCTATAAAAATAATTTAAGAATGAATTTGAAAATTTCAATAGTTAAGAGTAAAAATAGTTTAAAATCTTTAAAATATCTACTTAACAAACTATAGCATAATTTATAAAAATAGTCAAAGGAAGTAGTAAGAAAAAAGTAAATATCAAAATAAAAAGAAGGCTAGAGTAGAAAATTCTGCTCATGCCTTCTTTTATATAGTTCTTTTTTTTACTCAGCTACTGGGCTAGGGCTATTTACCTTAGTTTTGTTTTCATTATTTTCTAAATTAATGTGATTTGTATTAGAGTCAGTAATTACATCGGTTTTTTTAGGTGAAGAAGCATTACTTGTTTTTGCAGTAGCGCTTTGTTGTTTTTTAGTAAGCATATCATATACTTCTTTTGTAGGACCATCAGCAACAACTCTGCCGTCTTCAAGTACAATAAGTCTTGTTGTAAGATCAAGTAAGCTCATTCTATGCATATTGATAATAAGAGTTTTGTTACCAATAACTTTTCTTAATCTTGCTTTAATTCTTGCTTCTGTTGCGCCATCAATATTAGAAGTTGGTTCATCTAAGATGATTACATCAGGATCGTGTAATAAAGCACGAGCAAGAGCAACAGCTTGCTTTTGGCCACCAGAAAGGTTTTGACCTTTTTCGCCAACTTGCATTGCATAACCTTCTGGAGTGTGTTGAACAAATTCGTGTACACCTGAAATCCAAGCAGCTCTTAAAACAAGTTGATCTGGAATATGAACTGAACCTAGGGCAATATTTTCACGCAAAGTACCGTGGAATAATAGAGGTTCTTGTGGTAAGAAAGAAACTCTTGTTCTAAATTCAGACATATCTAAACGACGTAAATCAACACCACCAAATTTAACAGCACCTTGTGATGGAACGTAAAGTCCGCACAATAGTCTAGCTAAAGTAGATTT
>CAYJHN010000201.1:3103-3785 GCA_964369985.1 uncultured Desulfovibrionaceae bacterium
AATAATACCAACTTTTTCGCCTGGATTAATGGTAAGGCTTACTTCGTCAATAGTAGGTAAGTGTGCATTTTTATAACTAAATGTTACACGTGTGAGTTCTAGTGAGTGGGGTAGGTCACTAAAGTCAATAAGATTTGTACTAGAATGTCTTTCAGATGGTAAGTCCATAAGATGATTCAATACTTTTAGTGAAACTTGTGCTTGTTGGTAACGAGTCATAAGTGAGGCAATTTGCATAACAAATGACATAGATCTACCAATCAAAATATTACATGCAATAAGTCCACCCATAGTAAGTTTTGCTTCACCAATGAGATAAACACCCCAAACAATAAGTGATAATGAAACAAAGTGGCTTATAAATGTTGCTAGGTTTACTGCTATAGTTGTTGATTTCTTTGTGTTTGCAGAAATTTCTGCTGAATAAGAAACAACTTTTTCCCATATTTGTAACATTCTGTTTTCAGCAACAGCCATCTTAATTGCTTCCATACCTGTAACCATTTCAACTAAATGTGCATTTTTTTCAACATTTGATTGATAGTTAAGTTGTGAAAACTTTTTGATAGAATATTGCATGAGTAAGATTGTTGTTATAAGGATAATGATAGCAAAAATTGGTATAAATACAACAGGGCCACCAATAAAGAATACAACAAATAAGAAGAGCAATAAGAATGGG
>CAYJHN010000202.1:0-3777 GCA_964369985.1 uncultured Desulfovibrionaceae bacterium
AATATCACTATCATGGTTACCTCTGTAAACAACACTACCTGCTTGTAGATCTACATGTAAAGGATCGAAAATACCAAAGGTTTTGAATATACCCTTGCCAAAGGTGACAACATTTGAAACAGCATGTGATAAAATATCACTGTTGATGATAGTTGTTGTTCTTTCGTCAGTATTTTCAAAAGTCACACTTGAAGAATCAGAGGAATTTGTACCTAATGTGATTGAATCCATATCAATCACGCCCACATCTTCAAAGTTCACTTCTGAGCCATCAGCACCAGTATAGCCTTCACCAGTAAGAGTTTGCCCTTTACCAATAACAGTAAGAGCACCTTCAAGTTTGTCTGTTACTGTGTTGAAGATTTCACTGCCAACTAATTCGTAAATAATATGCGAATCCATTGCGGCATCAAGAAGAGCAGCAGCAAGTGAAACATCAGATCTATAGTCGGCATTGTAGTTAATCGAGCCATTATTTTCACTATTTTGTGTGATGATAACTTTTTGTAATGGTGTGTAATAAGTAATTTTCTTCAAATCAATATCAAGAGTACTTGGGTCAAAGATTTGTAATGTGCCTGTTTGATGGGCATCTGGTTTGATTTCACCAAGCAAGCGAACACTGTCTAATTTTATACTGCCTGTTGATGAATTTACTTTGAAGGAATCAATTGTGCCTGTAGAAAGGTCTATATCTAATTTGAGTTTAGAACCTTGCTCTGCAGTAAAATTGTTTAATGTAATTGTATCTATTGAATTATTTCTTGTGTTGAAAACAGAATCTGCCTTCATTGTCACATTTGTTGTGTCGCTAAAGCTTGCGTTTTTGGCAGTAGAAATCTGCGAATTTGCATGAGCAATAATAGAAGCACCAGTAATAGACCCTGCATTGCTAAGATCAGCTCCATCAAGCAAGGCTATATGAGAATTTTCAAATGTCGCACTCTTTATACGTGTTTCTGTTTTTACATCAAGATTGATATCTTTAAAAGTTGCTCCATTGAGAATATGTTGTCCAGTTCCTGTCAAAGAAACAGTGTTATCAAGTGTACCAATAAATGCATTATTTCCAGTAAAATAAGCTTTTGTTGTGAGTTTATTTGCAGTGAAAATTTCAATATTGCTATTTGTTGTTATAGCAACACTTTTATCAAGAGCCACATCATCAAAAGTAAGAAGTTTTGTTGCTTCAATAACAGTGTCGTCGATCTTGCCTTTAAAACTTGTTTGTGCATCAACCTTGAGCGTAATATCAGAAATATTGCTCATTATTTCATGTGTGCCTAAACCTGTTAAATTCAAGATATTATCGCTATTAGCTGAATTTATATCCGCACTTGTGATAAGATTACTATCAGCAGAATGTAGAGTAAGAGTATTTACTTTTGATATATCAGCACCATAGAGGTTAAGAATAACAGCATCATCAAGGCTTATATTATCAATATATGCACTATAATTGCCATCAAGAAGATTAAGACTTGTTGCGAGCATATTTCCTGTAAAGCTTGCATCAGCAGCAAGATTTAATGTTGTATTGTCAAAAATACCATTAAAGACATGCTCACCATCGCCATAGATATTTACAGCATTATGTTTGCGAGCCTTAGCAACAACATTTGAATTATTGACAATAACTTCGTTTTCACTAGCAATGATATTTAATGTGTTTTTATTTGCTTGCTTTGAAGCTAAAAGTTCAATTGTTGTGCCCTCTGCTGTATTTGTATTATTAAGAGTAAGGCTGTTATTTGCTGAATTTGCGAGTGAAATTGTTCCTGCTGTGATTTCATTTGTATTACCAAGAACAGTCATATCGCCTACAACAGTAGCAATCAACGCGTCTTCGCTTGTTTCCATAATATATTGACGCGGTGTTGTTGTTTCACTCAAGACTGAATTTAATGTATTCACAATACCAGGATCGCTATAAAGATCGTAGTCATAAACAAGATCATTCATATCTGTTGTTTTGTCATTGCTTGAATACGTGATGTCATAATCGCTGCCATACACTTTTAACTCACCTAAACTACTTGAATTTAGAGCAAGGCTATCTGAATTTTCGCCAATAAAGAAATCAAGCACGCCACTTGTATCTGCAAGACCTTGAGTAAAGTCTATAAGATTTATGCTAGAAAGGCTGAATGTGCCTAAGCCCTCGAGTGAGGAAATAGTGAATTGATCATAGATTGTCTTACTTGTGTCTTCAAGATCAAGTTTAACATCAACAAGAAGTTTAAAGTCGTTATTTGCTTGAAGTTTTCCTAATGATGTTATGCCAATAGCATTGTCTAAAGTTGAAATACTTGCTTGCTCAGAAGCTATATTCAATATTGCACTTTCAGCTATTTGTGCATTTTCACCTTGAAAATTCAAAGCATTATAAAGATTATATGTGCCATTTCCTGCAAAAGTATCGTAAGTAACAATAGCATTCTCGCCAGAAGAATAAAGATTTACTATGCCATCATTATAAATAGCTTCGCTCTTTGTGCCATTTGCTGAAACAATATTGTTATTACTAAAAATCAAATCTTGATTTTCTGCTCTGAGGTTCACTGTGCCAGCATTTGTATTATAAATAGCCGCACCTGCAAGAGAAGCAGTATTATTAGTGAAGTTTACATTTTCTAAATTAACAAGGCCTGAATTATTGATAACAGCACCATTTTCAGCACTGAAACCTGACCAATTTTTAATATCAAATACAGCTAATTCTTGATTTTGAGAAACAATAATACCGCTCGCATTTTCTGCTAAGATGCTATTATTATTGCCTGTGATATTTAATCTTGTGCCTTGTAAACTTCCAAGATTTTCAACAATGCTTTCATCAGCATTCATGATATATACTTTATCAGACTCGTTTTTAGCTACAGTGGTATTGAGATTTACCACTTCTTCTATAGAAGTAAGAATATTCAAATAACCATTTGTATTATCATAACTTACAGCAGTAAAATCACTGGCATCAGCAAGAAGTCCAGCATCAAGAGTGAATCTTCCAGTACCAAGTTTTATAACATCATAAAGATCTCTGTCATTTGTTACCTGCACACTGCTTTCAACTTCATTTGCTGTTTCGTTTAAAGCTATAAGGTTTATTTCGTTGATGTTGATATTGTTTTCTGAATCAACAACAGAATTTGCTGTAAGCATATCTGCTTTTTCTTCTTTTAAATCAACATCTAAATTCCAATCTACAGAACTTACAAGGTTGAGATTTCCAAGATTAGTTGTTTGAAGAGTGCTGTCAACAGTGCTTAATGTTCCACCATAGACATTGAAATTGATATTTGAAGCAAATGTGCCTGATGAGCTTATTTCGCTCTCTGCTGTGCCATCAGCGTCGATATCATACATTGTTGTCGCAGTGCCAAGCTTTAATGTGCCATCATAAAGGTTTACATCGAATCTGTCTAAATACGAGCCTTGCCCTAAAACACGATCGTTTATTTCAATAGTACCATTTGTTGCGTAATTCTTTGTATTTGCAGTATTATTAATATTGAGCACTGAATCTACACGCAAAAGAATGGAATCGTCCACAACAAAAGAAGATAAGTCGTCAGCATAGAAATTTAAATCTGCATTAGAACTCACTAGAGCATTTGGAGTGTCATTGCTAAGGTTTCCTGAAAAGAGCACATCGCCGCCATCAGCAACAATATCTAAGTCTGCTCTTGAATAAATTGCACCGCCTTGATATTGCTGTAAAGCGTTGCTATGCTGTGTGATATTATTCAAAAAGACAGTGTTTTTGACAACAGCCCC
>CAYJHN010000203.1:0-3757 GCA_964369985.1 uncultured Desulfovibrionaceae bacterium
AAGAGGGCGAGGGGGAAACCTTGTCTTTTGTTCACAAAAGCATGGTTTCCCCCTTGCAAAAAGTCAAATTAGAATAATGAAATTAATGTTTTTGAGCGAAGTCAGAAACATCACTTGTAAGTGCGTGCACAGGGCAAATAGAAGTACAGTTAAGACATACTACGCATTGTGATTTATCAAATACAAGATGATTGTCTGTATTCATGTGAAGAGCAGAAGTTGGGCAGAGTGCTGTACAAAGACCACAATCAATACATTCTTCTTCATTATGCCAAATGCGTTGTGCTACAGTTGTAACAACAATACTATTTTCTTGTAAGTATTTGATAGCCTTATTGCATTCTTCTTCATCACCTCTTAAGTCAAGAATAAGATAGCCATTTCTTTTTGACGACACATTTGCTTTAATAATGCTAAATTCAACATTAAAAAGGCGAGAAAGACGACAAACCCATGGCTCGTTTGTTATAGCTTGATCAAAGGCAAGGTGTATATTTATAGAATAAGGAACAGTCACAGTATTTTCCTCTCAAGTATATGTTTTTAAAGGTTAATATTTTTTATAATTCTTTTACTAATTGCTTAGCACGTGTTGCTTCTGGTGCTTTTGGATAGGCTGAAATGAGCTGGTTGTAACGCTCTTTTGCAGCTTCTGGTTTTTGTAAAGCAGCAAAACTCATAGCTTGTTTTAGGTATGCTGAAGGTGCTCTTGTGCTATTTGGAAAACCTGAAATAATTTCTTCATAAGCTAGTGCTGCTTGGGCATAGTTTTTAAGCTGATAATAGGCTTCGCCCTGCCAATAGTAGGCATTTGAGGTAAGAGAATTATTTGGATATGTTGAAATAAAGTCAGAAAAAGCATTTACTGCTTGTGTATATCTTTTTTCATTAAAGGCTGTTATTCCAGTATCATACAAGGCTTTCGCTGTGTCTTTTTGTATAGGTGTTTGCACGTTTTTATTTGCAGAACTTGGGCTTACATAAGAGGGAGCTGTTTTTTGACTTTGGTTTAGAGAGGGCGTGTTTAAGTTTATGCCAGTGTTTATATTATTGTTTAAAGCTGAAGGCATAGGGCTTACTGCTGTGATTTCATCTAATTTGAAATCTAAACCAAATTGAGATTCTAATGTTTTTAAGGCATTATCGTGTTGTACAACTTTTTGACCTAATGCTTGAGTTCCACCTACTGGGCGAAGTGCAAGTTCTAAATTGTCAATAATTCCACGCAAGGATGCTATTTCTTGCCTTAAAGACTGTAATTGCAACCATGCATCAGCTTGAGCTGGTTGCACACTAGATATTTGTTGGTTAAGCGTTTGAATTGTTTGCTGTTGTGAGTAAACTTGACTTTCAAGTGATTTTACATTCTGACTTGGCACGCAAGCTGTGAAGAGTCCAAGCATTGCAAGACAACAGCTTGATTTAATATATTTATTCATTTTATCCTCAATATTGATGAGAAAAATCCAAGAGGGATTTATTATTTTACTGTAGAGCGTTTTCTTCCAAAAATTGAGTAGATAACCGCTCCTACAACAGGGAAAAAGGTAATAAGAAGCATCCAATAATACCTTTCTGTTATATTTTTAAAAGTTCGTTTATTGAGATCGTAGAGAGCCCAAAAAATAAATAATACAGGAATAAAAAGCACAGTTAATTGCCATAATTCTAATTTTATAAGTGACATAAAAACCTCGTATTTATTTGTTTGAGTTGTCAGGCATAGTATACAAAAGAACAGCGGCTCCAAAAGCTCCTAAGCTTATGGTGATATCTGCTATATTAAAGGCTGGCCAATGCCATGTATCTATATAAAAATCTAAAAAATCTGTCACAGCTTTATAGCGAATTCTGTCAATAAAATTCCCTATAGCACCGCCGACAATAAGGCCAAAACAGATAAAAAGTTTTTTATTATAAACACTTGTCTTTGATATTGAATATATTAAAAACAAGGCAACAATGGTTGCTAAGGCAAAAAGCCAAAACTGCCAATTTATATCAGATCTATTCAAAAAACCAAAGGCAGCCCCGCGGTTTTGAATATGCACCAAGTCGAAAAAACCTGGAATCACGGAAATCTTATCGAACAAGTCTAGGTTATTCACAATAAGACTTTTTGTCAACTGGTCAAGAAAAATACAAATAATTGCAATAGTTGAGATTAATTTAAATCTATTGTCTTTTACTTTTATTTTATTCTCCATCGCAAGCTAGTTCCTGCATAACAGTGCTACATCTTGGACAAAGGGTTGGGAATTGTGGGTTTTTGCCGTATTCTTCTGTGTAAATCCAGCAACGTTCACATTTTTCGCCCTTTGCTTTTTCAACTTGAACAGCAATATTTTCTGCTGAATTTTCTAAGTCAGCAGGTTTATTTGTAATATCAAGTAATTCAATCTGTGAAACTATGCAGATTTCACGCATATCAATGCCCTTTGTCTTTATTGTTTCAATAATTTCTTTTGATGCGTATAGCTTGATAGATGTATCAAGCGAATGGCCTATTGTTCCTTCTTTTCTAAGTGGTTCAATTGCTTTTGTTATTTCAGAACGTAATTCTAAAATGCTATTCCATTCTTTAAGTTCAGCTTCTTGTAGTAATTGTGCTGGCTTGTATTTGTCTATTGCAAAAATTGTTTTTACTTGTGGCTTTAAGCTTTCTGGAACATATTTGAGTACTTCTTCTGCTGTGAAAGAAAGCACTGGAGCCATGTCTCTAAGCATAAGCATTAAAATTTCAAATAAAACAGTTTGAGCAGAACGACGCTCGATAGAATTTGGTAAAGAAGCGTATAATCTGTCTTTCAAGCCATCTAAGTAGAAAGAAGAAAGTTCTGTTACGCATAAACCATGCAAGGTATGGTAAACTTTATGGAATTCATAATTTTTATACGCATCTTGAATAGAATTGTGTGTACGCACGCACACATCAAGCATATATCTATCAACAGGAAGAAGTTTTTCAACATCAACACAAGTATCAAGAGATAGATCTTCAATACTTCCAAGTAAATAGCGGCATGTGTTACGTATACGTCTGTATGCTTCCACTAGTCTTGCTAAAATTTCATCAGAGATTCTAATATCTTCTGTGTAATCAGAAGAAGAAACCCATAAACGAAGAATATCAGCACCAAATTTATCCATAATATCTTGCGGTGCAATAACATTACCCACAGATTTTGACATTTTTCTGCTGTCTTAATCAACAACATAACGATGTGTTAATACTTCTTTATATGGTGGTTGATTTCTTGTGCCCATAGAAGCAAGTAATGATGAGTGGAACCAGCCACGGTGCTGATCAGAGCCTTCTAAGTAAAGATCAGCAGGGTAAGAAAGCTCGTCTCTTTGTTCTACTACAGCAGCAAAAGAAGTGCCCGAATCAAACCAAACATCTAGAATGTCAGTTTCTTTTTTCCAATGATTACCATTACAATGTGGGCATTTTAAATCTGCTGGAATAATATCTGCTAATTCTGTTTCGTACCAATAGTCGCAACCAGTTGGGTGCTTTGCAAATCTTTCAGAAATTTCACGCATCCATGTTGGATCGTTCCATGCTTCGCCGCAATCCTCGCAAAGAAGAGCTAAAATTGGAACACCCCAAAGTCTTTGTCTTGAGATACACCAATCTGGGCGGTTTTCAATCATGTTGAAGATACGATCTTCACCCCAAGATGGAATCCATTTCACGTCATTTCTGATAGCGTGCATAGCATTTTTACGTTAGTCTTTTTTTTCCATGCTGATA
>CAYJHN010000204.1:0-3753 GCA_964369985.1 uncultured Desulfovibrionaceae bacterium
TGCAAAAAACGTCGTTTTTGCTTCGCTCGCTGAAGCCTTTGTTCGCTTTGCTCACATGTATTATCTATAAATCTGCTTCACAGCCTTCCTGTAAGGCGAAGGAAGAGCATAGTTTTTTACTTCTTCCTCATCGATAAAGCTAAAGTCTTTCTTTGTAAAATGCCTTATTTTTTCTTGCAATTCTTCTTCTGATAAATTAGTAAAAACTTTATAAAAAGTGACAGTATTTCTATGGTTTGTATAAGAGTAGGCTATGCTCTCAAAAGACTGTACTTCATTTGCCTGTATGTTAAGTTTTTCTAATTCTTCTTTAATATTTGTGTTAAAGTTTTTTGATATAGGCATAAAGGAATAAAATTCAAATAATCCTCCCCAGTGTACATCTTTTTCTCTTTGTGTGAGAGCAAGTGTTTGCTTTTTTGAAATAAAGATAAGCTGTATCCAGTCTTCATATAAAAGTTTTTGCTTTGCTTTTGGCTGTGGAAATAGAGCTTGCTTTTCTTCTTTAAAGGCTTTGCACTCTTGGCTTAATGGGCAAACTTTACAATCTGGATTTTTCTTACAAATAAGAGCACCTAATTCCATAAGTGCTTGATTATATTTTCTTGCTTTGCCTTTTGGTAAAAAAGCGTAAGCATATTTTTTTATTTCTTCCTTTGCTTTTTTCTGCTTTGTGTCTCCTTCAATACAGAAAAGACGCGTAAAAACTCTTTCAACATTCGCATCAATAGTGACAATGTCTTGATTAAAAGCTATACCGCAAAGAGCAGCAAGGGTATAGTCGCCAATGCCTTTGAATTGTTTTAATATTTCTTGATCGCTTGGAATAATTCCTTGGTAATTTGCGCAAATTTCCTTGGCTATACTATGTATATATCTAGCTCGTCTGTAATAGCCAAGCCCCTCCCATGCGTGCAATATTTCATCTTCGCTTGCATTTGCCACGTCAAAAAGAGTAGGAAAGCGTTGCATCCATCTTTTAAAATAATCAATGCCACGCTCCATCTGTGTTTGTTGGAGCATGAGTTCTGAAATAAATATGTGGTAAGGTTCGTAAGTTGTACGCCAAGGCAAAGAGCGTGCATGCTCTTCAAACCAAGTGAGAAGTGATTTTGAAATTATGTGCATGTGTTATAAAGAAATTAAGCCTTGCCCTTAGCAAAAATAGCACCATTTGGAATATTTGGAATGACTCTTGAACCGTAAACAATACAATGTTCTTCTAAAGTCATGTCTGCCCATGTTCCAAAATGTGCGTTAAAGGCTTTTAATAAGGAAATAGCCGTTGGTGTTACCATTTCGCCTTGCCCTAAAGATTGCGTTATGCGTACATTTTTTAATAAATGAAGAACAGCAGGAGCAGGGGCAGAAATAAGGCCATGCGCACACTTTATCTTGCCATCTGCTATTGGAAGCGGCCCACAGATAAAATGATCACAATTTAATTTATCAAATAAAATTGCACAAATACATGTATCAATAACACTG
This sequence comes from uncultured Desulfovibrionaceae bacterium, assembly GCA_964369985.1. Classification (GTDB taxonomy): domain Bacteria; phylum Desulfobacterota; class Desulfovibrionia; order Desulfovibrionales; family Desulfovibrionaceae; genus CAYJAZ01. The sequence goes on from CAYJHN010000204.1 coordinate 1,489, forward strand.
TCTAAAGCTCCTACTTCATGAAAGTGCACTTCATCAATACTTGCATTGTGTACAGAAGCTTCTGCTTCAGCAAGTAGGGTAAAGGCCTTGATTGCATAGCTTTTTGCTCTTTTAGTCATGTCAGAATTTTCAATGATAGCTGTGATGATTGCAAGATTTCTGTGTTCGTGCTCGTGTGGTAGATTTATATTTGCTTTGTAGCCAGTGATGCCATTTAATACATGCTGATTTACAGAAATATCAATATTTTCAACATTCAATTTAAGGCTTTTCACCATTTCTTGTAATGCTTCATTGTCTGTATTTGTCATCTTACAAAGGCCTGAAAGAAGCATATCGCCTGAAATGCCTGATTGCGGACGTAATACTAAAAGATTGCCTGAGAATTTTGGCATAGAAAAATCTTGTGCAAAAGGCGTATGATGATGCTCGTGCCCATGATGATGCTCGTGCCCATGATGATGCCCATGGCTATGTTCATGCTCTTTTTTTGGACAATGTCCATGCTTGTGTTCATGGCAATTTTCTTTTTTATGGCCTTCAGCGTGTTTGTGGCAATGCCCATGCCCGTGTTCATGCCCGTGACTATGTTCGTGATTATGTAATGTATCTTTATGCATAAAAAAACCTTAAGAGTTTGACTGAGGGTTTGAGTGAGGGTAAAGAGTGTTAAGCACACGCACAGCAGCGCATGCCGCACCATAGCCATTATCTATATTCATAACAGGCACACCAGGTGCGCAAGATGCAAGCATTGAACCAAGCGCAACATTGCCTTTTTCTGCAATTCCATAGCCAACAGATGTAGGCACTGCATAGATAGGCTTTGAAGTTAAGCCACCTAAAACAGAGGAAAGAGCGGCATCAAGGCCAGCAACAACAATAATAACATCGTGTGAATTGATAGCATCAAGATGCGAAGTTAAACGCCACAAGCCAGCAACACCATTATCAAGAAAGAGTTTGTGCTCAATGCCAAGATATTCTAAAGTTCGAGCCGCTTCAAAAGCAACAGAGGCATCAGCAGTGCCAGCTGAAACAATGGCAACTTTTCCTTGCTCTCTTTTAGGAAGAGCATTTGTGTACCCAGTTGCAGAAAGTGCATGATAGTTTAATGCTTTTTTTTCGTCTTCAGAAAAAAGTGCGTATATTTCTGGCTTTAAGCGTGTGAAAAGTATTGGATTTTTGTTGAAATGAAATTCACGAACTAATTCTTTCACTACTTGAGTGTCCTTACCTTGACAAAAAACAGCTTCAGGTAAACCAATGCGTGCAGTGCGTGAATGATCAAAAAGAACTGTATTCATATATCTTTGTTACTCTCTTGAAATAGTAGACTATTTTTATTTATTGAAAAGTGTTTTCATATAGGTTATATTGCCATAATGAAAATTACAACATCTTACAATAAATGGCAAGACTTATTAATCAACTTGCAATCGCATGAAAGACTAGCTCTAGCTTGTTCTGGTGGCTTAGATAGCAGACTTTTGGCATACGCTTTTAAATGTGCAAATATAGATTATAAAATTGTGCATATTAAAGGCGTACATATTCCTAGAGAAGAAGAAAGCATTTTAGCGAAATTTTCTAGAGAAAGTGGAATAGAGGTAGAATCTTTTGAAATGAACCCCTTAGATCTAGAAGAAGTAAGAAATAATAATGAAAAAAGATGCTACTTTTGTAAAGAAGCTATTTTTTCTTTTTTACTCGAAAAAACAAAGGGATACCAGCTTTGTGATGGAACCAATACTGATGATTTAACAGTCTATAGGCCAGGACTTAAAGCCTTGAAAGAACTTTCTATTTACTCTCCCTTTGTAGAAGCAAATATTAATAAGGCAGATATAAGGAATTTAGCAAAAGATTTAGAATTGCCTTTTGCTGAGCAAGCCTCGCAAGCATGTCTTATTACACGCTTTAATTATGGTATAAGCCCAAGTGCAGAAGAGTTATTATGGTTAGACAAAAGCGAAGAAGCATTATCTACATTAATTAACACTCCTTTTCGTCTACGTTGTGTGAGCAAGGGAAAGTGGGAGCTGCATATAGAAGTAGAAAATGAAGAGACATTATTATTTTCTAAAAATCATATTGAAGATTATATACAAGAGCATTTAAATGCTTATTTAATTGATGTGATCTTCGTGCCTTCTTTGAGAGGATATTTTGATAAAAATTTAGTACTTGATTCTAATTTAGTTAATAGCCATTTGATATAAAAATAAAATGAGAGCGAGGGGATCCCCACGCGAACAAAGGCTT